>CALKXE010000011.1 GCA_938003955.1 uncultured Saprospiraceae bacterium
AATCTGGAAATTATGTGTCGCGTATGGTACCAAGCCTGCTATTGTTGTACAACCCGCTGGTTGACCATCTGGTCTTGAGAATGTTGGTGAATTTGCATCTAGTGTTCCTGTAAATGGTAACTCTATAGCTGTTCCTCCTACGGGACATGCACAATCTTCTAATATTGGCGCAGCTTTTGATTCTACATTAATCGTACTCCAACAGCTATTTCCTGTATTCGGATCTGTTACCGTTACTGTGTATGTTCCTGGATTTGTGATTACATTTCCTGTAACGCCTCCTGAGATTGAAATACCATAGTTATCATAACATCCATATACATCTCCTTCTAATAACATATCTGCCAATAATACTAACTCGCAGTTTTGATCTAGTGATATATTTAGATTGTCATTACATGACATAACTCCAGACACTCCATTTGAGAATTCGACTAACGTAACATCAAAAGTACATTCAGTTGTATTTCCATGTAAATCTGTTACTATAAAACTATTAGAAGTAATTCCTTTTGGGAAATAACTTCCTGATGGTAATCCTTTGACCTGTTCGATTACCAATTCTTCCATTGCTCCACAATTATCAATAAAAGGAATTTCAAACAAAACCAATTCTTCGCACTCCCCAGCTTCCAACTGAACAAAAATATTTTCCGGGCATTCTATTATCGGAGATGCATCATCTATAATTGTAATCATTGAGATACATGTTGAAGAATTTCCAGACTCATCAAAAACCGTCATTTCTACTTCAATGTTTGCCGATAGTTCTCCAGCAAGTATATCCATGCAATTAAAATCATTTCTAGTTGCTGCAAAGATCAAATCGTTAATAGATGTACAATTGTCATTTGAACCATTTTCTATCAACAAATCTCCTAACAAGCGTATTGTACCTTCCCCTAAATCATCTAAGAAAATCGTTACATCCTGACACATTGCTATAGGTGCTATCTTATCTTCAATTGTGATCTCAGCAACACAATTGTTTACATTCCCGCTTTCGTCGGTAACTTTTAATATAACATTATTAAGACCAATCTCAGAACAATCAAATATTGATTTATCTAATTCAAGACTTACAATTCCACAAGCATCGATAGACCCATTATTAAGCTGTTCAGGTGTGATTGAGCAATTTCCAGTACTATCTAACTCTACTAAAAGGGGTTGACATAGCGCAGTGGGCAGTTCATTATCAACAACAACTATCTCCATAGAACAAGCAATTGTGTTTCCTAAAGAATCAGTTATCGAAAAAGTATTCGTAGTCGTTCCAATAGGGAATGTTGAGCCACTAGCTTGACCTGCATTTTGAACCAAAGACTCAGGGTCACAAATATTCGTTGTTGTGACCACATAATTTACTACAGCTCCACAAATTCCTGGATCCGAATTCACGGTTATATCTGAAGCACACATTATTGTTGGCACAGTGTTATCAATTAATTCATCACAATTATTATCTAGTCCATCACACAATTCTGACGCCCCAGGATATACAGAAGCATCCAAATCGTTACAATCTTCATATGCCCAATAACCATCTTCATCAAAATCAGTAAAAAATAGTGACTCGGCTTTAGCAAATACATCATTAGCTACTTCGATCCCAATCTCACGTCCCGGAATATCATCGGCTGGAGGATGTATCCCTCCCCAAATCCGAGAAAGGCTAGTTTGGTCTGATGCATCTCTATATGTTGCCCATTGCAAAGTGAAATCTTGTGAAGGACCATCTTCAAATACTAAAAATTCATTCTTTTTGACTTCAAAAGTTCCCATTCCTCCTGGAAAAAACTCGTCACCTGTTAGCATAGTAATTATTTCAGCGGCAGCACGTGAGAATGTAGAATGTCCTGAAACGTAACCAGCAAAGGGTGGAGTTACAAAAGATGGTCTCTGGTATGGCCACCAATTTTCAGCTAGTATCCAATCTACTCCCGCTACGTCTGAGTCTGGAAAATTGATATAATCTGGACCTTTCCAAGCCCTAACCTTAATCTTGCCAATATGCTCACCTTGAGCACCTGCCAAAGGGTCTCCTGCAGTAACTAATTCTATAGATCCATCTATAAGATCTAATCCAGCTGGGTCATAATTTGGACTATTAGGATCAGAACATTGACCTTTATCGGCCATATATCGTATAGCGGATACAGGCCTCAGGTAATCATAATACCCCTTGACACTCCATGTTGATATAGCGGAATCATGCATAGCCGCTCCTAATAAGAAATAACTCTTGATATCCCATTCTAAATCATCAATAATAGGCCCTACTCCTTCATACTTTTTTTCTATCAAAGGATGGCTATTTACATAATTGACCAATGTAAACCAATGTCCTGGAGGTGTCTCACTCTCTGGCCCATCTGCCCAAAATTCAGCTAAGACTCTTGTATAATCGCCTCTTGGAACTAATTGAGGTTCATATGGCTGACCTGTGATCGGGTTAAGGACATGCCCCATACTAGGATCTCCACCTTCAAAATAGTTATAATAATCATAGTAGTCGTCTTCATTTGGAAGCTCCCCAGGATTTCCTATTGATGCTGGCGAAATATCAATCATTACTCCATCTGTAGGATCCAGATGAGAAGACCATTCAACTACCATTTCAAATCCTTTTTTGTAATCTTCAGAAGACGAATTGTCCATGGGGTCAATCTCAGGTGGTGGGCCAGGATCATGATAAAAAGTAAAAGCATTCCCATCTTTAATAGCAATTGTTTTCTTATCCTCTGGAATAGCGAAAGGAGGTACTTCACCCCATTCTGGACTAAGGAAGTCTGGAGTATTAAAGGGAACCTGATTCCCTGATTGATCAATATATACATCTAAGGTAAGTGGTTGCCATCTATTGGGGTTTTGTATACTTGAATTACCCGAAAAAGCCATTACCAATGGGTCATTTACAGGTGTATAAAATTGGTTTCCATAAGACATTAATTCATTGGATCCATCTTGGAGTCCATATTGAATAATCAACTCAGCTATATAATTCCCTAGTGCTCCAGGATTTCCATTGGCATAGTTTGTATTAGTGTATGAAATACTATAACCAAGTCCAGACATCATGTTATTTAGTCTCAACATTGCATTAAAACCTTCTGGAGAATTGGAAAACCTATGTGCAAGCAACCTATACATGGCATAGCTTATAGCTTCATTCAATTGATTTGAAGGATCATTTTCCCAAATGAAATCATTAAATTGAAAATCAAACCCATCAACAACATTACCTACAAAATATGGATCTGCTGAATCGTCAGCTAATGCCCAAATATCATACATCATTGCTGAGGAATGCCAAAGGTTTCGTGCATGAATAGTCGGTCGTGCAAAATCATTTCTGATAGACTCTAAAAGCACCTCATTCCAATCATGAGCAATCGTCGTGTTTTGAGCAAAAGTGTCTATAGACAACAGAACATTAATAGATAAAAAACAATATATTACAACTAGACGCATAGGGACTAACACTTTAAAGTTTGCAACAAAGTTAACAAAACAGATTATATATATATAATCGTGAAAAAGAATGGTTTTTGTAAAACTATATTTCAATGCTAAAGCTCAATTATCAAGCACATTATAAAGATTCAATAAAATGAAATATAATCCTGGAATCAGAAAAGACATGATTTAGTAAAGATCTCACTAACCTAAGTGATAAGAATTAAAATTAATCATAATAAAAAGACAAAAAAATAAGGCATCAAATTCTGATTTGATGCCTTATTTTTATTAGTCTTCGACTTTCTACTTTACAACTTTGAATACTTTGTTTCCATCAGCAGTAAAAACGGTCAATAAGTAAATACCGTTTGGAACACTTTCACTTACATCTATCACAGTCTGCCCTATTTTACTTTTCGAAGATATAGGAATTACAAGACCACTTAAAGAAGTTAGATTACTTGATATCACTCCTTGTCCATCGATTGTTATTTGACTAGTGAACACAGTTGGATAAACATTTACTTTCCTCAACGATGTCGAAACATCACTTTGCTGGTCATCTCTTTTATCAATGACTGTCCAATTGATTTTAGCAATGTCAGAATGCTTCTCATTTATAAAACTAAGTTTACCGATTAGCTCATTTTTAATTTCGTTAACTGGTGAGTTAGATTTGAAATTTATTGCAATATTAAATTCATTGGCATCATAAGAAACGAATTCATTTTCTAAGTTAATTATCTTAGACATATCCTGCTGTGAATATCGTTTCCCTTGCTGAGGACTGTCATCAATTAAATTAAGATCAACATTTAAATCAATAGAAAAGAAACCTGTTTTAAATTCATTATTATTAGAGATTACAACTTTATCATTATCAACAATAAGTGTAAATTCTATTGTTTCGGAATTGGATACCCCCTCAGCATATTGTGCTCCTGTCAAATCACCTTTCTTTACACCCCAGAAATTAAATCCATGCTGATATTCCATGATTGACATTTCATTATTGTACACTGCATTTGTTTCATTAGTCTTTTGTGAAAAAGGAATAAACTTCCATGCTTCATCATTTGAGAATTCTAATTCTCCAGTTAATACATCTTTGAACATTTTTAGATCATCTATGTCGAACCGTCCATCTTCATTTAGGTCGGCAGCTATCTTAGTATAATAGTCCATATTTTTAATCCCCAATGCTGCATTTAGCATCAATTGATAATCTAATATATCAATCCCATCCATTGGATTATCTTCCTTTAATACCTTGGCGTAATAATCCTCAATCATGCTTTGATCACCAAAGCTGTATGTGCCATCATCTTCGGTCACAACCTGAGAAATCATATCATCTTCATTCATAAGATATGCAGAAGCATCTTCAATTGGAAAACCAGAACGAGACACTACCCTTCCTTGTGGCTCAAACTTACCCGAACAAGATCCATTGTCTAAAACAAACATAAACACCTCGCAGAAGTCTTGATTTCCTGATTGATCCGTATAGTAGATTCTATAGAACTGAAATCCGATTTCTCCACATTCAATTATTCTTTCGGTATCCTCTACATTTTCACTAAATGATATTCTTAATTCTTCCTGAGAAGAACAATTATCAGAAGCCCCATTATCAAATAACGTTGCTGGTATAACTAGATTCCACCCTTCTTCTCCATTTAAGGTAGCACTCAAAAAACTATGGCAATATGGTGTTGGTGGTTTGTTATCTATCACTTCAAATTGTGAGCTGCACGATCGCACGTTTCCGCAACCATCAGTAACTTTCCACTGTAATTTATGATTTGAAATGCCTACATTTTCCGGCAGTGTTATACTTATCTCTTCACCATTTTGGATTTTATCTAATTTGAACGGTTGAGGCTCATTGGGTCCATAGAATAAATCTTCTGTACCATCTGCCCATAGATCAACAGACAATGTCCATTGTAGCATTCCTGACGGACAATTACCAGAATCATTAGCCGTATTAGTTAAAGTGACTGTTGCCTCACAATTTTCGACTGCATCGAAAACTATGTCTTCACAGTTTTCAATTGCTGGTGCTTCTTCATCTATTATCTTTATAATTTGTATTCCAGTATATAATCCAGTACCGTTGTTTCCTTCATACTCACACCAATTAATGACACTGAAAGTCCTTACAACCTTTAAGCATGCTCCCGCTTCAAATTCAAATATTTCATCCTCAAATGAATAACCTACCAAATCACATGGGTGAGTAGACCAAGTCGGATTTGAATTTGGTATTTCATCTGCACAATCCAAGATCAATTCGGAAGGATATTGAATGCTTAATGGGAGCGCATCGTAGGTAAGTGTTATTGTTTGTGTACAATTTGGCTCACCCTCTGTAAATGAATTACTATAATCAACATCTATATAGAACTTACGAAAAACCTGTCCTTCATTACAAGCATTGACTTGATTATCATCCTCAAATTTAATTTGAGTAGAATTATAGTTTCCAGATACCACAGTTGCATTTCCACATTCTTCTATCGTCAAAGATGAAAAACATGATGCTAAAATATCAGATGGACAATATATCTGGCCAATTAAATTAGTCGTTAAAAACAGCGACAAGAAGAGTGAATAAAATAGATGTTTCATAATTGCTTTTTATAAGTCTAATATAAAGGTAAGCATAAAAGCAGCATTTAAAGAGTGTTATTTGTCCTTAGTTTGTCTCTTGGACGAAAAAAGTTAATTTTGCCCCATATTCTTTCCTTAAATATGTAATTCATTCATTAACAAAGATCAGCACACTAAATGAAAACAATTCAACGATCATTATCTTTAACATTTATGTTAATTTTCACATTGTGTATAACAACAATTAGTTATAGTCAATGTGATCTTTCTGACCTTTCCGTTGTACACACTGAATGCAATGAAGTCGGCTTCGTCGATATTGTTATTGACTTTAATTTTTCTGACGAAGGCAATCAAGGTTTTACCGTCTTAGGTAATGGTACTAACTATGGAAACTTCCAATATTTGTTCCTTCCAATTACACTTTCAAATATCGAAGCTAATTGTGAGACTGAGTATGAATTCATTATAAGAGACATCCAAGATCCTGCATGTTCTATTTTTACAGAATATGGAACAATATGTTGTGAAAATGCGTGTCTATTGGAAATAGAAGAGGTTTATACATCAGAATGCACCGATGATAGTTTTTCTATAAATGTCGTAACTAATGCAGCATCTGAAGGCACACTCGTCAACTTACTCATAAATGGCACTGTAGTCTCTCAAATAGAATTAGATGGGATGGGATTCGTAATAGAAGACATTAGCGTAAATGATGCCGGCACAAATGAAATTTCCATTTGCAGTGTTTCTGATCCGGGTTGTTGTGATACCGCAGTATTCTTAAACCCATGTGAATGTGCAACTTCAAATATAACTGCACAAATAATTGAATGTAGCGATATGGACTCAAGCTACTTCGCTATTATTGATTTTGATTATGCGGCTACTTCTGACAGTTTCCAAATGGGATATTCTGATGGTGGAGACAATAATTTCCTTGGTGTATTTGCTTATGCTGATCTGCCCGTCACTGCTGGTCCGATATTTTGGAGTGATAACGAAAGAGAATTACTGATCGTAGACAAAGAAGACTTTTTCTGTTTTAATGCTTCATACATGGGAGTCGTTAATGATTGTGACATTAGCTGTCAAATATTCAATGTTTTTGCTGAATCGTATGAATGTGAAGATGGCCAATACTACATGGACCTAGAATTTGATGCTGAAGATATAGAAGGGAGTACTTTCGATGTGATTGTAGATGGGATTAACTACGGCTCATATATATATGGAGAGAGCTCTTACACCGTAGGCCCAATAAATCAAAATTGTGACTCGGCACCAGTTCTGATAATACAAGATACTAATCTTGACTCATGTAAAGACTTTTTTAATTTCGATGAACCCATTTGTTGTGGCTTACCGTGTGAATTTATAATTTTTGAGGCCACTGCGATTTGTAATGCTGCTGGTGAAGCTACTATAACTTTTGAATATGATAATCCAAGCACTACAGAGAGTAATCAATTTTTCGTGACTTTCGGAAACAGCACGTATGGACCTTATAGTGGCCCCGCAGGAACTGAAACCTTTTCAACACTTGCACCAGCTGACGGCGTTTATACTATAATGATATTTGTAGATGGAAACTCCGGTTGCTCAGAAACTACAAGTTTCACCATAGAATGTGAAGAAGAACCAGAATGTATTATTTCAAATGTATTTGCTGAAGCTCATGAATGCATGGACGGATCTTTCTTTATTGATATAGAGTTTGACACAAGTGAAGTTTCTGATAGTTTTGAAATTAGAGGAAATGGACAATCATATGGAATCTTTGGTTATGGAGAATCATTTTACACAGTGGGACCTCTGCTGGGTGACTGTGAGACGATTTATGAATTTGTAGTCATCGATCAAGGAAATAATGACTGCAAGAGTGCATATGTTTTTAATGAGCCCGTATGCTGTTCTACCTGTGAGTTTGGTCCACTCCAAATTGAATTAATTGATTGCCTTAACGATGAATATACAATAACTATAGATTTTGATTATTTAGATAATGGCGAAAGCTTCATGTTAATATACCTTGGAGATACATTCACTTATGACTACACTCAGCTTCCAATAGAGATAACTAATCTACCTATTAACACTCCTATAGAGATCATAGCAATAAGTAACAATGATGAAACATGTATCACATTAGGAACTTCATTTTTAGAAACATGCCTAGATGCAATAACAGAGGACGATTTAAACTCAATATCAATCTCACAAAATACAACACAGTTGAGTATAGTTAATCCGAGTAAATTTGACTTTAATATTATTCTTTCTTCAATATCTGGTCAAATATTACATAGCGGCAATGTTAACATCAACTCAGATTATATAATCCAAAAGGATGGGCTATCAAATGGTATATATTTGATCAGTTTTGTTTATAATGGCACAATAAACTCGAAAAAAATAGTCATATTAGATTCTAGAAAATAATCTCTATTAAACCTATATTTTAAAAAGTCAAAACAAATGAATAACACCTGGAATCAGAATGAATTTTTAGCATTCTCTCTTTTATATGCAGCGCATGTTGATATTGATTTTTCGGAGGAAGAAAAAGAACAAATAAAGACACTAGTTGATGAGGATACATATAATAAACTGTATGCAGAATTCATGAATATGAGTGATTACAAATCTTTGGAAATCATTCTAAGTTATAAGGGGCTTTACTTTCCAACATCTGATAGAAAAAATGAGCTTTTATCTCAAATGAAAACACTTTTTGAAGCAGATGGAGATTTCTCAATTATGGAAAAAGAATTGCTTCTATTCCTAGAGAAGTTAATGTAGGATGCTTACTAAAATTGGTTGGATTTCTGGCATACTCATTGCCACTCTCATTATATTAAGTGGCCTTGACATCTATCTAGTATATCCAATCTTATTTCTAATTCTAGGAAGCCTCATCTCAAGGCTAAATCCCAAGAATAAAGACAACACGGGACGTAATGCTATTCAAGTAGTAGCAAATGCTGGAGTTGCTGGTATTCTTGCCATCATTCATTTCCTCAATCCAAGCTCCCTGTTACCAGTGGCACTAGTTATAAGTTTCAGCATCGCTTTAGCTGACACATTTAGTAGTGAAATAGGTAAAAAATATGGAGGGACACCATATAGCATTTGTAGTTTAAGACCTACAAAAAATGGGTTATCTGGAGGTATTTCAGTAATAGGAACGTTAGGAGGCCTGTTAGGTAGTTTATTAATTTCCTCCTCCTATTATCTGCTTCAGCATGATTTACAAAACACTATAGTTGTTCTTACTTTTGGGTTCTTAGGGATGATTGTAGACAGCATAATAGGTTGTACGCTGCAAGCAAAATATAAAGAAGGCATACTAATTCGAGAGACTGGAAACAAAACCGATCTTATCAACGGTTACCACTTCATTGGTAATAATGCAACCAATTTCTTAAGTATACTTATTACAGTTATGTCCTATTTAATCCTGTCTTCTACTAATAACTAGAGACTTTAATACAGCAAAGTATTCCGCTCAATACAAACAGGAGAAAATCTAGTACCAATTATTACCTTACGAGCGTTACATCACCTTTATATACGATAGATACTCCATCTATAAATTCAACTTCTGCAAAGAAGACATATACACCGGGCTCATTTTCCGTACCGTTTCTAGTACCATCCCAACCAATATGCTCTGTATCGTTAGGCATGTAACTTTCATCTACGTATATTTCGTTGCCCCATCTATCATAGATCTTCAGATAATTGACCATTATAACACCATTACCAGTAACTAATTGAAAATGATCGTTTTCATTGTTTGAGTTTGGACTGAATATATTCGGTGTATACACATTTCTTCTGAGATCAACCAAAACCTGTATATCATCCGTAGCTAAACAGCCATTTTCATCTGTAACAGTAATCGTATATGTTGTTGTCTCACTTGGAGAAAAAGTAACAATCTGACAATCAGTTGTATTACATTCTATTTCCACATCGGGTGTCCAAGCAATAGAATCAATATCTAGCTCAGAAACTATAAATGCAGAAATAGGATCTGTAGAAGATCCAAGGTCTATAGTAACATCGTCTCCTACATCTACAGTAACTTGTGATGGTTGGCCTATGATAAATGTAGTATCAAAGGCACAATCTGGCCCCGAGCTATCAAAGACTTTTACATTAAATTCTCCAGCAAATAAAGTAAAGCAAGAATCTATAGGGAAATTTAGACCTGTATTAATTGTATATGTATAATTGCTATCTACTCCCCCAACAACGGTATCAATGCAGAAAACAGTAGTCCCTCCGAAGCAATCAGGCTCTGCGGGTGTTGGTATAGTAGCTACAATTGGTGGTGCCGATGTCAATTCATAAGAAGTTGAATCTGTACATCCATTAACATCAGTAACGGTAACAGTATATATACCTGGAGATAAATTTTCCGCTATAGAAGTTGATGACACCGCCGGTGACCAATTATATGTAAGTACACCCGTATTCCCTCCAAAAGTATTCAATGCTATTACTCCAGTAGCACTAGAAGCACACGATATTTCTTGTGTAAGAAATGTATTTACATCTACAGTCAATGGATCAGGTGTTACTAGATCAATAGTATCATTGACCATACATCCATTACCATCCGTTATTTGCACGATGTATTCATCTGATATAAGGTTGGATAAATCAGGCCCAATAACTGATTCATTCAGCCACAGGTAACTATAATTAGAGTTATTTCCTCCAACCGCAACCACAGAGATATTACCATCGTTGTCTCCATTACATCCAGGTGGGTTAATTATTGAATTCAGAGTATCAATCATTATTTCAACTGCATCATCGATTTCGAAAAATATGGTATCTGTCGAACAAGATAGATCAACAGCGATAATATAGTTAGTCCCTGCACACAAATCACTCACTGTAAGAGATCCAAGCGTTGCAGGAGTCGAGTTTCCGTTTACTGTAAATGTATAATCTCCTGTTCCACCAAATCCTCCCGAAGCAGTAAATGTTGCTCCTGCAGTACAAGATCCAAAACATACATTTTCTGTAACGTTTGATATTACGACTTGAATTGAATCTGCGGTCGGTAATATTTCAAATAATTCATTAGATTCACAACCTAGACTATCTGTAATATGCAAGTTATAAATTCCTGCTCCACCAAGTAAGACAGCTCCAGTGCTTACTACTGCGGTCGATGGTGGTACACTCCATTCAAACATTGCCGGAGAAAAGCCTTCTATTAAACCTGTAACAGATAACGTACCGTTATCTGAATTGATACAATCTGGAGATTCCATCTCTACCATTGCAGAAGGTGTCTGACCAGGTGCCAGAATAACCATTGCTGTCCCTGTACAACTACCATCAGTCGCGGTAACATGATATATACCTCCACTTAGATTACTAATCGTCATTCCATCACCTAGACTGATTCCATCATTGTCTTCCCAAGAGAATGTAAATGTGCCAGCAGAAGTCACAGATGCTGTAACTTCACCATTAGCAAAACTTTCGCAAGTAATAGCATTAGATACACTTGCCGTCAGTCCAATACTTCCTCCATCTGCAAATGTCCACATAATAGAATCTTGACAACCGTTCATATCCGTCACAGTTACAGAATATGTACCACCCATCATATTTGTTCTTATTGGTTGGTCAAATGAATCATCCCATAGAAAACTATAAGGCATTGTTCCGCCTGTAGCACTTAGAGTAACCATACCATCTCCTCCTCCACATCCTGGCCCCGTTGAGTCAATAGTCATTTCTAATAACATTGGTTCCTCGATGGTAAACGTCGTATCTATAAAACAACCATCCGAATTGTCAGTTACTGTAGCCATGTATATTCCTGGACACAAATTATCCGCATTATAAGTAGTAGAAGTAGAAGCTCCAAGTAGCGTTGCGCCATCTGGATCAGTAACTTGAAAAGCATAGTTTCCGGTAATACCTGCAATTATTGATACTGAGCCATCACAAACTCCAAAACAAGATACATTCATCGTATCAATTGTTAATGTAGAAAATGAACCAGCCACAAGACAAAATTGAGTTGTGTCTGAAGGGCAGCCTAGAGCATCAATAACTTCAACAGAAAAACATCCTTCAAAAAAATTAGAAGGTGAATATGGTCCAACAATCTCTACCCCATTCCCTATATAAAACGTAGGAGCTATTCCGTCAACATCATATGTATATCCTCCGTTAGCAAATGGAGTACCGCCCGACGCAGTAAATGTGACAATCCCGTCAAAACTACCATCACAAGATGGATCAGAAATAACAGCTACATTCACTTTAACCGTATCCGCTTCTAAATCATAGCTAGCTGAAGTTGAGCATCCATTTTCATCTGTTATCGTTAGTGAATAGTTTCCAGCTTCTAGATCCTCAATATTATCATCAACGAAATTTTGATTAGACCATTCATATGTAAATGCACCTTCACCGCCTACTATATTATCAATAAGCACTGTGCCATTCCCTTTATCAAAGCAAGTCGGATTAATACCATCTAGTGTTAGAATAAAAGGAAAATCACTACTTGCTAATATTGTAATCGGTTCTACATTAGTAACGTTATTTACATCTGTTATAACCAAATTATAATTTCCAGGAGCAAGGTCGTTTATAGTTGCAGTTTCACAATCATCAAGTCCAGAACCAGACTCAGATGTTCCCATTAATGACCACATATATGGACCAGTACCACCCGCCGGAGCGAATGTGATTGATCCCGTATTACTTCCATCGTCAGAACTACAATGTGATTCCGAAATGAACAAACCGTCTGGATCTACAGTAACACTTCCAGTGACAAGATTTAATTCAGACTCCGGTATACCTACACCAGAAACTGAAACACTAACTTCATTATTGAGATCTGATGTTGCTACTATTGATGATTCGCATGGATCCCCAATAATCTCAAAACATGCAGTATATAAAATATCTCCGTCATTTAAAGTTAATCCATCGATTGGACCATCCGCCCAAACAAAAGTCAAATAACCCTCAGACGCTTGAAAAAGATTAAAATTAATCAAACTCAAAAAATCACCATCAGGTCCACCATTTAATGCCGACGTTGTCAAATCTAAACCTATGAATCGAATAATAGATGGATCAAATCTAGTTCTCCACTGTACATCTGTAACATTATTGAAATTTTCAACTGTTAGATCTACACAAACTGTGTCTCCCATTTCTCCAGAGTAATCCCCGAATATCAATGATAGATCTTGTGCTAAAAGATTAGCACCGCCTATTAGCGTAAATAAAATTAAAAATATCGTATTTCTTAAAACCCGCATTAATGAATTCATTTTGTTATAAGACCTATAGGCTAACTAAAACGTTGCGCAACTATAGTTTAAAAGTTGATCCAATTACATATATCACTATAAATCAGATGTAAAAATATGATAAAAAATCATAATACAACTAATCTGACCATGTAAAAAATATATGATTATGTTGACTATTGGGAAGAACTCATTGGGGAAACGCAAATGTAAGCAGACTAATTGGATTTGCTGGGAAATATTTTCAAATATTATGATGAAATGTAATTTGTTATAAAGTGGATATTGACAACATATATTATTAAAATTAAACAGCTATATTAGTTTTATATTGATATGCATCTTAAGTAAATATCCTCAGAAAGAACTAGTCCATTCTTTCGGAGGAGTTGATTGAATTATTAAACCATTTTCACTGAACAGTTTAATAGAATACCAACATCTAAATTGTCACCAAAATTATTAATTTTAGTTAATAGTTACCGTTTAAATTAAGCCATTTACTTTCAAACCCACCCGAGCTAGTTAGCTTTCCTTTAATTATAGTTCCTTTCAATGTTTAAGTAATAAAAACATCAAATATCATAATCAGCTCAACATCTGATGGAGCATCATCTAAATCAGCTTTCACCTCTACTACTCTTCAGTACATACAGAAGCACTGTCATCACAAACACCTGGACTACACACTAATTTTCACATGGATCACTACATCCTACTATTTAAGATAGCTGCAACAATTGCAATTTGATTTGTAAAAATGCAACCTAAAAAGACTTTTGTACGATTGTAATGCTATGAAACATGTGTAGTAGACCTCTTCAATAAACCAATGACTCAATTGATTTATATGCTAATGAGCAGATATATAAGCGTACTCAAAATGAGATATTGCCTTTTATTTAAATTAGGGTACAACTAAACAAATTGAAATTAAGAGGTGTAATGATTCAACAATCATTCAATGTTCAATCAGTATTATTATAGATATTAACGCCAAAGCTTACTGACACACAGACAATTATCTTGTTCATTAAAACTTGTCGTTTAGTTCCAAAAAAAATTTATAATTTATGCTTACTTTTGACCACAATTAGAGAAATTACATTTTAAGAACATATAAAATATACACATCTATGGCATTTGATATAGACATGATAAAAGCGCACTACGAGACGCTAGGAGAAAAACTTGCAGTTGCAAGAGAGGTTCTTGGTCGACCAATGACGCTATCAGAGAAGATTCTTTATTCTCATCTTCACCCAGAATCACCACTTAAGGATTACGCAAGAGGTAAAGATTACGTTTTCTATGCTCCAGATAGAGTTGCTATGCAAGATGCAACAGCTCAGATGGCATTGTTACAATTCATGATGGCAGGTAAAGACAAAGTAGCTGTGCCATCGACTGTGCATTGTGATCACTTGATCCAAGCAAAAATTGGTGCTGATGCAGATTTGCAAAATGCGATCAATACATCAAACGAAGTATTCAATTTCTTGGAGTCTGTATCAGACAAGTATGGTATTGGATTCTGGAAGCCAGGTGCAGGTATTATTCACCAAGTAGTGTTAGAGAACTATGCATTCCCTGGAGGAATGATGATTGGTACTGATAGTCATACCGTAAATGCTGGTGGTCTTGGAATGGTAGCTATCGGTGTAGGTGGAGCGGATGCAGTAGATGTAATGGCTGGAATGCCTTGGGAACTTAAAAACCCTAAATTAATCGGTGTGAAATTAACTGGTAAGTTATCAGGATGGTCATCACCAAAAGATGTAATATTAAAAGTAGCTGATATTCTAACTGTAAAAGGTGGAACTGGAGCTATCGTTGAATACTTTGGAGAAGGAGCAATTAGTCTTAGTTGTACTGGTAAAGGAACAATCTGTAACATGGGTGCTGAGATAGGTGCGACTACCTCTACTTTCGGGTATGATGATAGCATGGACAGATACCTAAGAGCAACTGACAGATCAGATATAGCTGATGCAGCGAAAGAAGTAGCTAGCTACTTAACTGCAGATCCAGAATGTTATGAAAACCCTGAGAAATACTTCGATCAAGTAATCGAAATAAACCTTTCGGAATTGACTCCTTTGATTAACGGACCTTTCACACCAGATCTTTCTACGAAATTAGGTGCAGAAATGACAGAAAAGGCAACAGAGAATGGGTGGCCATTAGATGTAGAATGGGGATTGATTGGATCATGTACCAACTCATCTTATGAAGATCTATCAAGAGCTGCATCGATTGCGAAGCAGGCATTGGACAAAGGATTAGTTACTAAAGCAGAATTTGGAATCAACCCAGGTTCAGAACAAGTAAGATTCACAACAGAAAGAGACGGCATCCTTCAGATCTTCGAAGATTTGAATGCTAAGATATTTACAAATGCATGTGGACCTTGTATAGGACAATGGGCTAGATATAATGACCCTATCAATGCACCAAAGAATAGTATTATCCACTCGTTCAACAGAAACTTTTCTAAAAGAGCGGATGGTAACCCGAATACGCATGCCTTCGTAGCTTCTCCAGAAATAGTAGCTGCAGTAGCAATATCAGGAAGATTGGATTTCAACCCATTGACTGATACGCTTACGAATGATAAAGGAGAGCAAGTGAAATTTGATGAACCAACAGGACACGAATTACCGCCAAATGGTTTTGATGTAAAAGATAGAGGATACAATGCTCCAGCAGAAGACTCTTCTGGTATTGAAGTTGTAGTAAGTCCTACATCTGATAGACTTCAATTACTGACTCCTTTCGAGCCTATCACACAAGATGATATGACTGATATGAGAGTATTAATCAAAGTAAAGGGCAAGTGTACAACGGATCACATCTCTATGGCTGGACCATGGTTGACATACAGAGGTCACTTGGAGAACATCTCTGAGAACTGTTACACGGGAGCAATCAACTACTTCAATGACAAACCTAACAGTGTACTTAATTATGTAAATAATGATTACGTTCCTGTTCCTGACTCTGCAAAAGCATACCAAGCAAAAGGTATCAGTACCGTAGTATTTGGTGAAGAGAATCTTGGAGAAGGTTCATCAAGAGAGCACGCAGCGATGGAGCCGAGATTTCTAGGTGTTACTGCTGTGATCGTGAAATCATTTGCAAGAATACATGAGACTAATTTGAAGAAGCAAGGAATGCTAGCATTAACTTTCGTAGATAAAGCGGATTATGATCTAGTAAGACAAGATGACATCGTTACGATTGTAGATTACGATCAGATGGCTCCTGGAAAACACTTGACAATCAAATTAGATCACCATGACGGTACTAATGACGAATTCCCAGTTGCACATACTTACAATCAAGCTCAGATCGACTGGGTTAGAGCTGGTAGTGCATTGAATAAGATTAGTGCTGAAGCAGGAGTTTAAATTAATAGATATTTAGCCTATTCGACGTTAGACTTTTAGACGTTAGACGTTTAGACTATTCGATGTTAGACTATTGGATATTAGATATATAACCGAGGTGATTTTTGATCGCCTCGGTTTTTTTCTAGACAGAATTATTATAATAGCATGAATCTAAAGTCTAAAGATCGAACAGAGTGGCGATATAAAAATACAGCAACCGAAAAGCTAACGATTAAAAAGCACAGCGATCTAAAAGTGTTACGGTCTAAAAGCATAGCAATCTAAGAGCACAGCGATCTAAAAGCATAGCAGTATAAAAGCGCAGCGATCCAAAAGCACAGCGATCTAAAAGCAGAGCGGTCCAAAAGCGCAGCGGTCTAAAAACACAGCGGTCTAAAAGCATAACAGTCTTAATCCTCCTGCTCCTCCATCATTCCTTTCAACTCGTTTAATTTCATCATACACTCTATCGGAGTCATACTATTAACTTGTACATCTTCTAGTGCCGCTTTCAGTTTACCAGCCACAGGATCTACTGTTTCGAATATACTTAGTTGATATGGATCAGGTTCTATTCCAGCAACTTGATCAGTAAGATCTGGATTTTTGATTCCATCTTGACTCGTTACTGTCTTTTGTTCTAGTTGTTTGAGAATTTCATAGGCCCGCTTTAATATTTCTTTAGGCATTCCAGCCATTCTAGCTACGTGGATACCGAAACTATGATTACTTCCACCTTCTACCAACTTCCTAAGAAAAATGACCTTCTGCCCCACTTCCTTAGTCGCAACATTATAATTTTTTACTCTAGGGTACTTATTGGCCAATTCGTTTAACTCATGGTAGTGCGTAGCGAATAACGTCTTAGGATTTGCTCCTTTATTATTATGTAAATATTCGGCCAATGACCAAGCAATAGATATACCATCGTATGTAGACGTACCTCGTCCTATTTCATCTAATAAGATCAAACTACGATCAGAGATATTATTCATGATACTCGCAGTCTCATTCATCTCTAACATAAATGTAGACTCCCCACTTGATATATTATCACTCGCTCCTACTCTAGTGAATAGCTTATCAATGATACCAATAGCTGCATATTCTGCAGGCACATATGACCCCATCTGAGCCATCAGGCAAATCAAAGCGGTCTGCCTAAGGATAGCTGACTTACCAGACATGTTAGGTCCAGTAATCATCATCACTTGTGTCTCGTCATTGCTGAGGTGGATATCATTTGGCACATAGGTCTCATCGAGTTTCATATGTTGCTCGATAACTGGATGCCGTCCTTTTTTAATGTCTATTTCAGTACCGTTATTAACGATTGGTCTAGCATAATTATATTTCTTAGCTACTCTAGCAAAAGACAAAAGACAATCCACATTTGCAATCAAAACAGCATTTGATTGTATCGGATCTAAATATTCTATAATGGACAATATGAGTTCATGATAAAGAGCCTCTTCGATGCCACTGATTTTCTCTTCTGCTCCTAATATTTTAGTTTCTAGAACTTTCAGTTCATCTGTAATGTATCTTTCAGCATTAGTTAGTGTTTGTTTTCGCACCCAATCATCAGGAATCAGATCTTGTCCTTTGTACTTATTTGTTACCTCGAGATAATATCCAAATACATTATTAAATCCAATTTTCAGATTTGTTATTCCTGTCTTGGCAGCTTCTCTTTGTTGTATGCCTAGAAGTAACTCCTTGGCATTTCTCACCACATTGGTATACTCATCCAATTCGACATTATATCCATCTTTGAATGTACCTCCTTTGCTTACCATGGATGGTGGTTCTTCCGTGATGGCTTTCTCTATTTTATCTCTTACATTTTCACAAAGGTGAAGTTTATCCGCCAATATGGATAGATGCTCATTTTTTGTATTTACGAGTAATTCTTTCAGTGGACCTATATGAGTGAGCGCTCTTTTTAATTGGATCAACTCTCTAGGAGCAACCTTCATCATTGATATTTTGGAGGCTAATCTTTCTAGGTCACCCATCTTCCTTAAGATAGCTTCTAGTTCATCAGTAGTCTCCTCTTCTCCATAGAAATGACTTACCATATCCAGTCTTGCTTCTATCGCAGTTTCAGACATTAATGGCAATAGCACCCACTTTCTTAACATTCTTGCACCCATCGGTGACACAGTTTTATCCAATACTTGTATCAATGGAATGCCAGTCTCATGCACGGTAGAGACCAACTCCAAATTACGAATCGTAAATCGATCCAGCCATACGTACTCTTCTGATTGAATACGATTAACACTCCTTATATGCTTAAGATTATTGTTTTGTGTACTGGATAAGTAATGTAATGCAGACCCGGCTGCAATTTGTCCTTGATCTAATTTTTCCACACCAAATCCTTTTAGATTAGGTACTTCGAATTTCTCCAATAATTGTTCCCTACAATAATCAAATTGATAGATCCATTCATCTAGCGGGTAGCTATAATACTTATCTCCAAAGGTAGAATTGAATACTTTTTTAAATGACTTAGAATAGATAATTTCAGCTGGCTCAAAACTATGAATAAGTTTTTCTATGCTTTCTAGTGATCCTTCACTCAAAAGAAATTCACCAGTAGATATATCGATGAATGCAACTCCGTGATGATTCTTTGAACCAAAGTGAACAGAAGCTAAATAGTTGTTATTTTTTCTATCTAGAATACTATCATCTATCGTAAGTCCTGGCGTAATAACATCCGTAACACCTCTAGCAACGATTTTTTTCTCTTTACTTGGTCTTTCTAATTGTTCACATATAGCAACTCTAAATCCTGCCCGAACCAACTTAGGAAGATAAACATTAACACTATGATATGGGAAACCTGCCAGCTCGATATCTACTCCACCGTTATTTCTAGCGGTAAGTACGATACCTAATACGTCAGAAGCTTTCACAGCATCTTCTCCGAAGGTCTCGTAAAAGTCACCTACTCGGAATAGCAATATTGCATCAGGATGCTTGCTTTTAAGGTTGAAGTATTGCTCCATTAAAGGAGTCACTTTCTTCATTTTTGTCTTTGTCTTCGATTGTTTAGCCACAGATTTCAAGTTGGATCGCAAATTTAATGAGATTCTTCTGTTGGGCAAGGAAAGGAAGGAAAAGTTATTGAATTGGTGCCTTTTTGAGTAATTCAGATGAAAACTTGGTCAATAATTTGAGCTCGCGTTTTATCTATTAATATCTCGCCTCCCTTTAATCTAAGGTCTAATGGACAAAATCTGACGTCGAATTATTGAATATTAAAACATCAAATAATCAAACATTTCAACATCTAGCTTAGATGTTATTAAGGGTAATAGGCTCGAAATCTAATTAATCCCCATATATAATTCAACCAAAATCAACTTTTTAGCTACATTCTTCAGCAATGAACCAACAAATTCTATCTTTGTTAAATATTACTAAAATCGATGAATGTATTTTCATTGATAAATAATATAATTGATATTTACATTCTGAACAAAAAAGAATATTACACATGAAGTTCTATAGATTTAGTTTATTGGCCATTGTTGCCTTATTAATAGTGTCTTGTAAGTCAGCCCCAAGTGGTGCATTAGTTTTAACTGGTAAGGTAATGGATGCCAATAACATGACCGTTCATTTCGATAGAACGATGCCAGACAATGCGAGCGAAGGTATTTTAAATACGAAGGCCGATGGAACAGGAAACTTCTCTTTTACTTTCCCAGAAAAGCTAAAAGCTGGTACTTATCGAGTAAGAGCAGGTGCAAAAGCTGCCGAAATACTTCTTAATGGTACTGAAACGTCTATTTCACTTGAAGGAGAATTAAAAAACTTCAGTGATCTTAACTATACTGTAAAAGGTGCACCATTAACTGAGAAGTATCTTGCATTGATCTCATCATACATGGCAAAGGAGGTTGATACAAAAGCACTTGAAAACAAAGCTATGAATGAACTTGATCCGTTGATCGGCTACCAAGTATCTTCTAAGATGTTTCGTATGCGTCCAGAATTCCTACACGTTCATAAAGCGGTAGCTTCTAGAATGACTACTACATACCCTGATCTAGAATTAACGAGAACTTTTGCAGCACAAGTCAATACTGTAGAGAGACAATATATCTCTAAACAAGCTTCTGAAAAAATCAAAGTGGGACAACCTGCACCAAATATTTCTCAACCTGGAGTTGATGGAAAAACAAGATCGTTAGCTGATATGAAAGGAAAAGTAGTTCTGCTTGACTTTTGGGCAAGTTGGTGTGGACCTTGTAGAAAAGCAAATCCGAAAGTAGTAGATGTTTACAAAAGATACAAAGACAAAGGATTTGATGTTTTCTCTGTTTCTCTTGATGGATTAGATAGTAGAACTAAAGCAAGATATGATGGCGAAGATCAAATCAAAATGCAAATGGATCGACAAAAAGAACGTTGGGTAGCAGCAATAGAAAAAGATAATCTCATATGGGATGCTCATGTAAGTGATCTCAAAAAATGGGAATCCGCTCCTGCTGCAGCTTATGGTGTAAAAAGTATACCTAAAACGTTTTTGATTGGAAAGGATGGAAACATCGCGTATATAAATCCTAGAAATAATCTAGAGGAAGTTGTGAAAACTCATCTTGGATTATTGTAATTTTGTTTAGATCTAGATCTTAAGACAACGATACTAAAAAAACAGAAAAAAGGATTACTACTTAATTGTAGTAATCCTTTTTTCATGTGTTGCATTCAATTAGCATTACTTAAAATATCACTATTCCAGAGTTTCTTTGTTGATTATAACTTTTTCAATAGAATCGAATCGAACCAAGCCCAAAGGGCTGATCCCTATTAGCGATGTCCGACAGGGTATCGATAATATAATTACGCTATTTAAAAGCCTGTAGGGCTGATTCCGAACATCGCACAATGAAAATTCACGTTAAAATCAACAACATAAATCGAAAGTTAAAACATACATTATTATATCTAACCAAAATTCGAAATCGGTCCTTTTACCTTTATTATTATTTTTGATTATTCCCTACATTCCCCAATTAATATCTTTTATCTATCTTACAATCACAATTACAACCCAACTAATGTGCAACTCAATAAAGTTAACCTTACTTTCTATTCTGTTTCCTATTTTCCTTCATGGTCAGTTTGATGTCAGCATTGGCACTGGCAGTATTTGGGTAGATGGTGATGTTGACATTTTATGCGGCATAGGAAGTGTAAACTCATTTGATATTGCGGTAGATTATCAACTAATAAACCAATTCTATTTTGGAGCAAGTATTGGCTATGGTAATGCAAAAGGTTTAGAACAATTTGTGTCGTGGCAAGGAAAGTCACTTGGAGGTGGTCTACTAGAGCCTATATATCAAGACTATGACTCCTCAATATATGCTCCCTACCATTCTACTAACATCTTAACATTTAGCCTAGGCTTATCTTATAAATTGTATTTGAGTCACGATAATCTATTTATTAAAGTTGGGGTTCGTGCAGGTTACTCCAAAGTCGACACCTATATGAATCTGTATGATGCTGATAACAACATATACGAACTGCCACCATCATCAACAACGTCTTTTCAAGCTCAAGACCCTACATATCCACCTGAGTTATTTGACGATAGTTTTGAAACTCACATGGATAATATTGGAACGGTATTCCAATACGGACCTCGTGCAAGCCTTGGTTTTAATATCACCAAAAATTCATATATCGGCATTGCTTATTCTATCCAAATATTAGATACAGATTATTTAGATGGCATAGCCTGGAGAACATCTCTAGATAAAACAAATAATAATGATATGATTCATCAAGCAATGATTGAATATACGCATAGGTTTGGGACATTTAATTGGTAAGTGCAAAATCTATTGATAGACGTATTCATCAATAATGTTCAGAACGCTAGCTGCCTCGTCTTATACCGATTACTATTTCAGATGTCGGTTATTACATAACCGACTTTCAATATCGAGTGTTTTCTTCAAATCGAGTGTTTTCTTCAAATCGAGTATTTTCTTCAAAAGCCATCTCTTGTACCATCTCTTGTACCCTCTCTCTCATCTCTCTCATCTCGGCATTACACCAATAAAATTAGTGACAAACTAAAACAGAGATGGTATTACAAGAAATAAAAGTCTAAATCTAGTCTACAATTAGATATTATTGATTTACCACATTGTAGGCCAACACATTATTACTGGAATCCTTAACCAATAGTTTATATTTCCCATTATTAGGAATGATAGATGGTTTCCAATCTTCCTTATGTTTAACCTCTATTGCGCTGTATGCGATATCTGATACTGGATTATCCTCTGACTGGTATATCATTATGGCAAGAGGATATTTAGCACCTTCTAATTCTAGATGCTTCACATATATAAATGAAGTATCAGACACTAACCTAAAATCGTTTGAATGATGCAACACCTGCGAATCATACATTTTTTCGTATTGATAAGTGAGAATATTGAAATCACTCTCTACGAATGGTTTGCCTCCAACATTACACATAATAGACTTCTTGGGTCTGTACTGATTATAATAGTCATTGCTATCAATTGATATACAGTTATTAAGCGAAACTTGATCTATTGACAAAACTGAAGACCGTCCATATTTCTCAATCAAATAAACTCCTAGAGGCTTCCAACCTCCAACCTGCATTATAGTGCCATGTCCATGACCGACATGAATAATAATCTTTTCATTTTCAGCTAATTGATCAATTTTAGATTCTAGGTTTAAAAACTGATTGTAATCTCTGATATTCATACCTCGTTCCATATCCTCAAATCCAACTGAGAATTCAACACCTTCCATAGGTTTAACCTCTGTTTCCCAATTGGGCTCATACTTAGATTTGTTATCATATGAAATAAGCTCGTAACCTTGCTGTTTAGCCTCTAAGAGATATCTTAAAAATGTAGGATCTTTTATAGTCAAACTGTGTACATCGTCACTAGTCTGAAGTGCTTCTACACCAATTTTAGTATATCCTATCTTCTTCAGCTTTGGCAATAAATTAGCAATATATGCTCGATGAGACGGTGCAGTATGATCTTCATTGATTATTAAAATTTTAGCCTTCTTTGCCTTAGCTAAGATCAATCGATCTGCATCAAATGGCACGTTTTCAAATTTAGGCTTATTTCCACTTGGAAAAAACTTAGACTCACTTACCTTATTCTTTTCTTGCGCAAGCCTCAAATTACCTAAGTAGGAATAGTTTGTGAAATACTGATCATTATTAGACGTCTTATACCAAGGAGCTACTTCGCTATCTTCATAAGAAATAGTTACATCTACCCTTCTAGACATTGCCTTATCTTTTTGATTCTCATCTACTCCCATTCCTTTGCTATCGTAATTAATATCCTGATCAGGCAGGAGGAGTTTTAATTCTAATAGTATATTCTCAGCACGTTTCTTAGATAGCTTATCATTATAATCTCGATTGTGGGTATTGTCTGTGTATCCAGTAACAGTTATGTTTTCTATTTTCTGAAGCAAAACACTCTGGATATCCATTTTCAACTTTTCCAGTTTTTCTGGATCCAACTTATCATTATCACTTTCGAAATAATATGAAAACGGAGCCGATTCTAACTCTGATACATATTCTTTATCGATACTCGTAAATTTCGTTGGCTGTTTATTTGTTTCGGAGAGATTGAAATTATCTAAATAGGCATATATGAATTTTCTATTTTCTCCCGAAGGAAATAGTTTAGAATCATAGTCAAACTGTATTATTTCATAAGGCTTACTTACGTCAAACACGATATTACATCTAGCCCATTCTTTATGGCTACGCTCAGAGACCGGGACGACCAAGGTATCAGAATGGTTTAAATTCTGACTTTTTAAAATAACATTAATGAAAGTAGTTTTATATGAATCGACTTCTGGTTCTAGATAATACAAATTTTTATTAAATAAAATATCGAAGCTCAATTCATAACTTTGGTTGGCTAATAATTGACTTACCAATTTCGTTTCAACTGGCTCTGTATACAATCCATTTTCATAATTTTTATTCAAGCCAAAATACATACCGAGGCACTGAGATGTAAAAAAGGCCTTATCCATATGTCTTGGGCAATCTTGTTTTCTAGGTAGTACTATGTCTGGCGTACCATGATTACTACGACTCCAAATCAAACTAGCATCATCAAATGTTTCACCCTTGTAGCCTCCGCACTCTGTTATAGAATTAGGCTTTGGTACAGGTTCACCAAAGCCAGGATCAGCAAATAGATTTTGCGAAATTATATCGTTAGAAAATAAAAGAAATATGCAAATAGTAACTGAAATTGATCGTAGCATATAAGTGTAATGGTTAGTATAGCCTTATAAACGTTTGATTTGCTATCAATATTTTGTCAGGAATTACTTCTTCCTAGCCGCTATAAACCTTAAAAACTTAACCCAAAAGTTCCATTCTGTCGACTTCTTATTATCAGTAAAATGATTCTCCATTTTATCAAACCCATCTTCTATCAATGCATTGTGCAGGTATTTCACAGCACATATCCACTTAATAGTTCCCCCTAAATCAGTATCCATATCTATGACATGGCTCACTTCTGTTTTACCAACTGATAACTCCTTAATATCAAACTTGTGGATACCATTAAAACCCAATGGTCTAAAAAACCTGAATTGAATAATTTCATTAGGATCATATTTCTCTACTGAATATCTAATTGGGCCATGTCCTCCTTTAGCACCAACCTTTATCCCTCCTTTGAATTTCATTTTAGGCCAACTCTCTTTTGGCCAAATCATATCATTATCAGTTGATAGCGTTCCGAGCAGCCTAGCCACGTCTTTTTTTGATGCGTTTATAGTTCGAGTATGAATGTTTAGTACTTTCATTTATTACAGATTTGAAACAGTAACTAAATATAAAAACTCAAAAGCAACAAAATAGTTGAAATGAAAATCGCAAGGTAAATTACAATACAATCGAATTTTCCCAAACATAAGGCTCAGGAATTCCTTCATCATCAATCAATTGACGGATATCAATCTCAATCCCTCGTGTCATATTGGTAATCGGGACATCATTCACTCCCCCTTCAAATGGATTTTCAGTATTTTCGCCTATCATCTCTAGTGTATAAAACACCCAGGAAATCAATGCGCTAAACGGAATAGACAACCACACAAAATGTTTACCCATCACGTCATAAATCATATGAAAAAAGCCACTTTCATGCCCATGTTCATGTTCCATCATGTCAATAAGAAATCCTTGACCAATACCTTGGAATGCATCCATAACACCAAAAGGAAGAAGTACAATGAAGATCCAGATAAAATATTGATTGAGCGTAGCAAACTGTCTTGGGTATGGGAAGTTCTTGATCCGTTCTGATTTCCCTTGGAGAGTATACAATTCTTTGAGTACATTCATCAACTCCATATGACGAAAATCCTCAATCAGACCTTTTTGCTTAAGTTCTTTGAGGTGGACTGATTGTAATCCCAATATTTGAGAAGCCCAATTCCCTTTATTTTTCAGTGCTGCCATTTCTTGGCTCGACAAATAAGGGGATATCGCTTCATTTTGAGGGATATCAGACTCAAGTAGAGCGTAGTTATTCTTCGCTCTAAACTTTGTATTCTGTTTGGAGTGAACATTCACTTCCCATGGTTTAGGTTGTCTCATCTGATACCTCAATGCCGTCATCCAGGCAACATGTCTCATGATTATCACTTTGACAATAGATTTTATCTCTTCAGAAGACAATTTATCGGGTATATGATCATTTGTAATAAAATCCTTGATCATAATCGTCCATGTTCGGGACGTATTAACTATCCCTCCCCATATTTTACGAGCTTCCCATAATCTGTCGTAGGATGCATTGTTCTTAAAACCTTGTATAAATGCAACAGCTGTACCTAATAGACCAATTGGTAACCACGGAAGGTGCAACCACTTCCAATCCAACACATCAAACAGAAATACGGGTACGAATGAAATAAATAGAAAGATTAAAATATACTTGCTTGTCCAAGCTATCATTCCCTTTAATGGAAACACCTTTTTAGTATACATGGGTTATATTTTTTGTATGAATATACTGGTTCAAATATATAGGAGCTCAAAGAAATAAAACTTTAAGCGATACAACTACGAAATATCCATTCTTTTCAAGTTTTATAAGATTGAGTAAATTAAATATAAAAAATCATTTTTTCATTTCTTAATAAGAAACCTACGCCCAAACAGACAATTAAAGCATAAAAGGTTTCTTTCAAACAACTTGATCAATATTATTGATTTTCTTTACGCTTTGATTTAATCAAGAATCAAAACTAATGTTGCAAATAAAACGAACTATATGAAATTCATTTCCATCTTAGCTTTTACAATTTTAGCGTATACTGGCTATTCTCAAAACTATAGCTCTGCAGAAAGTGTAGAGTGGGATCCGATAAACGAACAATGGCTCGTATCAAATGGATTTAACATAATTGCAGATGATGGATTGGGAAACAAAACAATATTTAGCAATGATGGGACATCCTATGGACTGGAGGTAATGGGAGACGTTTTATACGGATTGACAGGAAGTGCACTTAAAGCGATAGATCTTAATACAAAAGAAACTCTTTTTGAGCTAAATATAAGTGGTGCCGGATTCCTTAACGGATTGACTAATGATGGAGAATCTACATTATATGCCACAGATTTTAGCAACAGAGAAGTAATTAAAATTGATGTCTCAGATATAAATCAACCGACGTATGAGACATTCATAAGCAATACTTTCGAGACGCCTAATGGTATACTATATGATGGAGAAAATGACAGACTACTATATGTTACTTGGCAATCAAATGCTAAAGTAAAGGCAATAGACCTGACGACCAAAGCGATCACTACCATCGTCAATACAAATCTTGATAACATCGACGGAATAGATGATGATGCTGAAGGTAATTTCTACCTATCATCATGGTCACCAGATATTATAACGAAATACAACCAAGATTTTACTTTATCCGAAGTGATAACTACTCCTACTTTAAATAATCCTGCCGATATCGGATTCGATAAAGACAACATGGTATTGGCTATCCCAATGGGCACCGACGTCATTTTTGTTTCTCTAGGAAATGTAGGTCTTACAGATATCGATAACGGTCGTATCGTTTTCGGCATCAATGAGAATCCAGTGCAAAACAATGCTCATCTCTCTATAGAACTAATCCAATCCGAAAAGGTAAAGGTTGAGATTCTAGACATGGGTGGGAGAACAATAGAAACTGTAGTCCAATCTGAATTATCAGCGGGGACACACTCATTTGATATTGACACTTCAAATCTACAGGCAGGAATGTATATCGTCGTGCTATATGATCAAAATGGTAACGTCATGAGTCAAAAACTCATTAAAGAGTAGCTGAATTATAGATTAATGTGTCAAATTCTTGAATTTCAAATAATTACACCTATCATTCAATTAATCCTTGAACTATTATGTCATTCAGTCATTCAATCTTTGAATAATCAATAATTAAGAACCGTGAAACTTAACATCAACGATACTTTCAACAAAGAACTGCCTAAAGATTCCATTGAGGAGAACTTTCCTAGACAGGTCGTTGAGTCATGTTTTTCGAGTGCTGTTCCTCGTACTCCATCTAATCCAAAAATTGTTCATGTATCCGACGAGATGCTCCAAGCCATCGGATTGACAGAACAGGATAAATCATCTCAAGAGTTTCTGAATGTATTTTCTGGCAAAAAAATTATCCAAGGAACTGCGCCATATGCTATGTGTTATGGTGGCCATCAGTTCGGACATTGGGCAGGACAACTTGGAGATGGTAGAGCGATAAACTTAACAGAATTATTGGTAGACAATAAAAGATGGGCTATTCAGCTCAAAGGGTCTGGCGCTACTCCCTATTCTCGAACCGCTGATGGCCTTGCCGTTTTGCGTTCTTCAGTACGTGAGCACTTATGCAGTGAAGCCATGCATCATCTAGGTGTACCAACGACTCGATCCCTATCACTTATGCTTACAGGTGACCAAGTGCTTAGAGACATGATGTATGATGGTAATCCTGATTATGAGAAAGGTGCTGTAGTTTGTAGACTCGCTCCTTCATTTATCCGATTTGGTAACTTTCAAATATTTGCATCTAGACAAGATGAAAAGAATCTAAAAACCTTAACAGATTATACGATTCGTCATTTCTTCCCACAGATTAAAGAAGGTACAAAAGAGGGTTATATTAAGTTCTTTGAAGATGTGCTAGATAGGACATTGGAAATGGTAATACACTGGCAAAGGGTTGGATTTGTGCATGGTGTAATGAATACGGACAATCTGTCTATCTTGGGCCTGACGATAGATTATGGTCCATATGGCTGGTTAGAAGGATATGAGGATAATTGGACGCCGAATACGACCGACAGCCAACATCATAGATATAGCTACGCAAAGCAACCTGGAATAGCACTTTGGAATCTTGCACAACTAGGTAGTGCATTAGTCCCATTGATCGGAGAAGCAAAACCCCTACAAGCCATTTTAGACGGATATAAAGGAAAATATCAGCCGAAGTACTTATCTATGATGCGAAGCAAATTGGGTCTTCATACAGAAAAATCGACAGACGACCTATTCTTCGAAGAACTGGAAAAGATACTTCAAGTCACTGAAACGGATATGACTATATTTTTCAGGAATCTTGCAAATTTAAAGATAGAAAACACCGCTTCTGAACTGACATCATATATATTAGATGCATTCTACAAGCCAGAGGAACTGACAGAAAACATACTCAAACTATGGAATGACTGGCTCGCAAAATATACGGACCGACTTAGATCAGAAGATAGTATTGATAAAGAAAGAAAACAATCAATGGATGTTGTCAACCCTAAATATGTCCTCAGGAATTACATGGCACAACTCGCTATAGACAAAGCTGACCAAGGAGACTACACTTTAATTGACAGCTTCTATCATATGCTAAAACTACCTTACGATGATCAACCAGAATATGAACAATGGTTTGCTAAACGTCCCGAATGGGCAAGACATAAAGTTGGGTGTAGTATGCTGTCTTGTTCGTCATAAATAAATGATAATTATAGTCTTTCGTAAGGGTTTACATGCTTTACTTTTATAACCTATAAGTTTTGAATTAGGATATTATTCTAGTAATCTCTGTAGAGTTTGTTTATTGCATTAAACCTCCACTTTCTCGGTAGATATCGCTTCTTCTGCCCATCAAACTTATATCGTATGCCAGTGATTGTAGGTCTAAACCAAATAATTACCTTCTGACCTTTGGGATAATAACCGTTATATGATTTAATCTTAGTGGTATTGCTACCGATGCGTAGGCTATTCATTTCGACAATTGGTTTCTCTATCCTATTAGAAAAAAAGCTATTCAAATTAAGGTGTCGCGGATAAACATCTTTAGCAAACACAATCTTACAAGTGTCCGTTTTCCAAAAGAACTCACTGTAAAGAATCTCATTATCTTCATTTGTAATTTCGAACCCTGGTCGGCTCGAACCCCCTAGTTCATCTGATATCGAGATATCATATCTTTTGGATAATGAATCTTGAGAAAAATCAATATTTACGATTATGGAATCACTGTTTGAAAAACTCAGAACGATTGAATCCTTTATGCATTCATAAGTTCCAACGCCTTTATACCATCGATCGGTATGTATAATACTCCCATTGCTATCGACCTGAACATAATAGGAATCTGTCCAGCTTCGCAAATGAAATGAATCTGATTTCGTCAAGACAAACTCTCGACCTGCGAAAGCCATCCTATCTCTGGGGTTAGAGGTAAAATGTCCTGAGGTACTGCAACTCATGGTTAACAGACTTAAAAAGATAAAAGACATCATTAATATTCTGTTCATCATAGTGCTTTCTTATACCGATTACTATTGAATTTGCCGCATACATTCGTCTGCAACATTCAATATGTATCGGCATTTACCAATATCCTTATGCGGCAAATTGAAACACAATTGGTATTGTTGGCAAAGTGCAATCACTCCATTCGTATTTCGATGCAATATTGCGAACATATCCTCCCCTCACGATTCCTTACAAAGCAAAAAAGATACGCCTTCACAAAGAAAACGTATCTATTTTACTATAAGTCATTATAGATTCGAGATTTTATAAACCTCGAAGATCTTTCTATTTATTTATATTTAGCTAACAATCGCTAATAATTCGATTTCAAACACAAGTGCTTGGTATGGTCCGATTGCTCCTCCAGCACCTCTATCGCCATATGCAAGTTGGTAAGGAATAAACAATTTCCACTTACTTCCTACAGGCATAAGTTGTAATGCTTCCGTCCATCCTGCAATAACTCCATTTACTGGAAATTCTGTTGGTTGATTACGGCTATACGAACTATCGAACTCTGTTCCGTTGATCAGTGTACCACGGTAATGTGTACGCACTGTAGATGCAGCAGTAGGTAATTCTCCATCTCCTTTTGTGATCACTTCATATTGTAGACCAGATTCAGTAGTGTGGACTCCTTCTCTCTTAGCATTCGTTGCTAAGAATGCTTCGCCCTCTCCTGAAGCCGCTTTTCCTGAAACAGCTTTTTCCGCTTCGATGCGTTCTTGGATTACTTTAAATGCTGCACCGATTGCCTCATCACTTGCTGCCATAGGTTCCCCTTTGAATGCATGATTGATACCCGCCAACGCAGCTTCTAATGAAGAACCATTAAATGCTTGTTTTAATTGTCCACCCATCTGTAGACCTATTCCGTAAGAAGCTAGTTCTTCGTTTGTTTCTAATTTGATATTTGACATCTCTTTCTATATTTATTTAAGAACAACTAAGTGTTGTCTTATCTAATGAAATTTTGAAGGTGCGAAAGTAATGTTTTTTCTTTTTACTACTTACTTCCGTTAGAATAGTTTTTCTAAGGTTCGTAAAAGATCATTTTCTTACAGGCAAGTTTTCAGTAACAAAAATCACTTAGAGTAGGATTGATAGTCTTTTGATGGATCATAATCTTGATCCGTCCTGATAGAGTGTAACTCGCTCCGCTTGTCCTTAGACCTAACAAAAGGGAACAAAAGCTGCACATACCAAGGTTCTTTGATCTGATTCCAAGCACCAAATTTCGTTGGATATCTACGAGTGATTTTGGCAGTTCCAAAAATCACATCCCAGATAAAGAGAAGGTTCCCGAAATTCCCATTAGGATGAGAGATTCCGTCCTCCGCAGTCAATCCATGATGGGCAAAATGTGTACTCGGCGTAGATATTGTCCGCTCTACAATCCAAGCCAATGGACTGAGAATACGATACCGATATAAAAATCTGTCCCACTTCGTCTCACTGTGTGCTAATAAAATGACAACCAATTTGACAGGTAAATAAAACAAATAGACATAGCCCATCCCAAAATAAATCAGCAATGCAGAAAACCAAATTCCCGGCATAAGAGCATAATAAAGAAGTGCATTCCGGTAAGTTACAAGTACACCCATCTCTTCCACCACATGGTGAGGTCGATGCAGTTTCCACATACGTCTACTTACGTGAGAAAGCCTATGCCACCAATACTGAGACATATCATCCAATATCAAGAAAGCAAGTAAATGCCACCATAAGGAATATGAAACAAAATAGTCTTCTAACCCTGGAAAGAATGACGACATGCCCCACAAAACCAATAGAAATATGCCTGGCTGAATCAAAGTCGGCAATGTCACCAAACTCAATAGCTCAATCGTAAAATCATCTTTTGTCCTTTTGTCTTCGAAATACAAACCACCTATCGACTCAAGGATCCCAAGAACGAGTAACATGGACACAGGAATCAGCTTACTTATAGTTAAGTCATCCATTTTAATATATCTGGTTGTTATATTGTTAAAAGGGTAAGTTAGGAAATTCCTATGTCTTGATATTAATTCTAATCTTAGATTCTATATTTACATAATAAAAAAACAACTTGCCTGGTTAGAGTGTTTTGAATCTCGATACTATCTATACTTCCATAAAGTTAAGTAATTAGCAATATTTAAGATGAGTCAACAAGTCACGACTATTTCGTTTTTCAAATTCGCTTCACTAAGCAACAAGGCTTGGGGATTCAAAATGATGCAGTTTGCACACAAGCCTATGTCAAAGATAGAAGGCTTATCATTTTATAGACTTATGGGAAGTGGAAAAGGTCGAGGATTTAATCCTTTACCTGATTGGTCTGTATATTGCCTACTCCAAGTTTGGGCCTCTGAATCGGATGCGGAGACTTTTTTCTCTTCTTCAGATTTGATAAAACAATACAGCGACCATACCGAAGAACTATTTACACTTTACATGAAGAACATCTCAGCAGGTGGAACATGGGTTGGAAAAAAACCATTTGAAAAAGGTGCTGACTTAGATCCAAACTTACCAATTGCCGTTATTACTAGAGCTACCATCAAATTGAATTGGCTCTATAGGTTTTGGAAATATGTACCTACATCAGAAGAAGCTTTAGATGGAAATGAAGGATTGATTTATACAAAAGGAGTCGGGGAAGTTCCCATCGTACAAATGGCAACATTCAGTCTGTGGAAAGACTTTGATTCTGTAAAAAGGTTTGCTTACAACAGTAAACAACACAAGGAGGCCATAAGGAGAACACGCAAAAACGAATGGTACAAGGAAGAACTTTTCGCACGATTCCAGCCCTATAAATCTACTGGCACGTGGCTTGGGTCTGATCTTTTGGAAAGCTAGAACATCTTATATCGGAGTCGCGATTACTGTCATGATTCCAAGAGAAGTCTTTTTCTCCATCCATTTTCTAGGCATAAATTTCACCATACCAATCACAAACTTCCAAAACTCACTCTCCATATTTTTATCCCATTTAATTCCTTTTTGTTCCATCTCACTCATCCAATATAGTAAGTATGGATCCATGGTTCCATGTGTAAGTAATTCAGTAACTCTCCATCCACTTTTTTCAAGTAGTAATGTTACATTCTCTGGAGAAAACAATGAAATATGTCGAGGCGTATGCCACCCTGCCCAATTTTTACCATACTTTTTTCTACTCAAAGAATCGAAATTAGGTATTTCAATTATGAGTTTCGTAGCAGGTTTTGATATAGATTTTAGATACTGTAAGTTTTCATACGGCGTATAATCATGCTCTAGATAGTGCCACATAGTGATAACATCTGGCTCTAGGCTACTAGGTAGATCTTTGATTTCCGCCACTTTCAAATCTAAATCTTCGTATTGACTATTATCATCTATCCATCCTTCATCACTGAAGTCAATGCCCAATGTTTTGCATTTTAGTTCTTGCTGACAAGCCTTCAAAAAACTCGGTTGACCACAACCAACATCTAGCAATAGTGATTCTGTAGTAACCTTATATGAATCACTCACTCTCTTGACTCTTTTCAAGTCCAACTTTTGCTGGCTATTCTCTACCAATTGTTCATATTTCCCCCAAGCCTTTGCGCCTCTATATGGCAAGTAGTAAGAAGTATAATAATTCTTCAACTGACCCAGTGATACTCTAGGATTCAAGAAAACCAGTTTACAATCAGTACATTGATCAAAATTAAATTGCTCATTATTATCCGAATGCATTTGAGCAGATGTTTCGATATATGAACTCTTTGAAGTTGAGTTACAGATTGGACAATGAGAAAGATGGAGCATAGAACGTTAATAAGTATTTGAGAATTCAAAAATTGAACATAGAAGACGGTAAGATTGTTTGCTTTTACCAAAAATCAAAGCATAACAATGAGATTCTTAATCTATAGAAAAATAAGGTCCTGCATTAATTAACAAATAATAAAAGAGGATAACTTACGCAAGTAGCTACCCTCTTATTGTCTTATTGTAACGAGATGAAAAGTACTTATTTAAATAAATATCTTATCAAATTATGAAGCTGCATCGCCAGCTTCAGCAACAGCATGATCATTCTCTACAGAACTGCCACTTACACCAATTGCTCCAATTACTTCACCTGCAGTATTTTTAACTGGTATCCCTCCTGGGAAAGTAATTAAACCATTATTAGAGTGTTCGATATTATAAAGAGGCCCTCCTGGCTGTGATAGTTCTCCAATAACGCCTGTATTCATATCAAAAAACCTTGCTGTCTTTGCTTTCTTGATTGAGATATCTAATGAACCTAACCACGCACCATCCATTCGTGCAAAAGCAACTAAGTTTGCTCCCGCGTCAACAATTGCGATGTTCATTTTTGTATCTAGTGCAACAGCCTTTTTCTTTGCTGCATCAATCATTTTTTCTGCTTGTCCTAAGGTAATACTCATTTCTATATTTTTATGATTAGTTAAGAAAACAAATGTAGTACAACACCTATCTGCAGGAGTTATGAATAAAGGCCAGTTACTTATGAAAAAAGGTCAATGTAGTCTATTGAATTAGATCAGATTAGGACTTTTCCCAAATTTATTTTTAAACGCTGCGCTAAAATTGGATAGATTATTATAACCAAAGTCCAAATAGATATCCGAAGGTTTTATGTTCTCGCCCTCTAATAATTCTTTAGCTCTTCTTAGTCGCTTGTCCTGTAACCACTTCCCCGGAGAGGTCTGATATTCTTTAATAAACTTACGCTTGAAGGTAGAAAGGCTCATGTGGCACAAAAAAGCTATTTCTTCTATTTTCAAATTAGAGTATATATTCTTTTCGATAATAGCTTTAAAATTAGACGTCGCCTTACTTGTTAATGACTGTAAATACATCTCGAATACTTTCCCATATTTATTAATCAAGTACAGCATTAACTCTTCAAACTTAACAGAAAGAAGATTTTGAATCAATATTGTTGGTGTAGAGGAAACAGTGGAAAGTGAATTCAAATATGAAATAATATAGTCATCATTTTCTATAATAAAATAGGGAGCTTTGTCCTCTTCCATCACCCTGGAATGACTGTGCTTTTTTAGAAAATCTCTTAATCTCCTTTCAGAGAAGAAAAAAAGCTTGCAATAATATTCTTCTTCATTTTCCAATAACTCGGACCATAGACAATTACCTCTCTTAATTAATATAGATTGCTTATTATTTACATCCACAGAAGATCCTACAAAATGCACCTGTTTCTTCCCTTTCTGCAAAAAGCTAAACATATGCAAACTGAGGTTCACTTTGCTTTTAAAAACATCATCGGACATTTTAAAATCATGTACAAATAGATCTAATTTATCAATGTTGATTTTTGTGAATATTTCAGGTACGTTCTGTATTTGCATTATAGCTTTTAGTTAAATAGATAGTAACGAATAAATTGCTGTCCGTAAAGTACTCAATCTTACCCTCAATTAAGTTTTGTAGGCTTATCTAATCCAATTTTCCCAGTAAGTGCTTATATTCTCAGGTTTCGAAATTTATATCTGAATTATAATGTTTAACCATATTTTTATATGCTTCGTCGAAAAATTGAAAATTTATTGAATTTTGTCTTTATATTAATTGCAACTAATAACATAAAAAAACACTCAACAATGAATCTACTTAGCAAGGCATCGTGTCTCATTTTCTTATTGTCTATATGTCTATTCAGCTGCAAAGCACCAATTGATTCTAAAGAAAATTACCTCAAAGAGTATAAATCCTTCGTGGAGGAAATAAAAGAACACAAGGACGAATATTCTTCAGAAAAGTGGAAAGAGAAAGATATCGAATTTAAAAAATTTAGCAGTGAGTTATATCAGAAATTCGAATCTGAATTAGGATTCTTAGAACAAGCAAGAATAGCAAAGTATGCCATCATGTATGGATCTACTAGAGGTGTCAATGCGCTAAATGCTGTCTTAGAAGATGAAGAAATAGAGAAGTCAATAGAAGAATTTAAAACGCTATGGGATGATGACCTAAAAGATGATCTAGAGCTAGTAATCAAAGATGTAAAAAAAGTATGGGATGAAGATCTCAAAGATGAACTAGAAGGAAAGTTAGAAGAGCTAAAAGATGTTTTAGAAGACGAAGATTTTCAAGACGTAATCACAAAAAAAATAGAAGAATTAAAGTTTATCGTCGAAGAAAAAGAACTAGAAGATGAATTAAAAGAAGTAACAACCAAGCTTGAGAAAATTTTAAAATCAATAGAAAAAAAATTAGATAAGTAATTGATTTATTTAATAATTTACTGCCCTACCTTCAGATATTATCAAGCTCAAATTGATTGAAAAATCATAAAACCTGAAAAGGAAAACATCATGGTAATGGATGATTCACTAATAAGGATTTAAAGATCTCTTTTAAGAGATATAAATCATTATTTCAAAATAGATCCTTAAAAGGATCAGTGGCTGTAGCTTTGTTTATTTAATCCCTAAACAAAATCTCATCCAATCCCCCCCTATTTTTGGTCTTCTTGAATATTAAATAATAGAGAGGTAAAACAAATGAAAACAATAATATCAAGATCACTTTAACTACGCCCTCTGCAACTAAATTTGGTAGACTTCCTAATACTCTATTTACAAAATCCATTGTACTTGTGCTAAATAATGCAGTGATTAAAACACTAATCAATAAATAAATTCCTGATGCATAAAAACCTAATAAAACCCCTTTAGTATATCCTTTTCCAAACGTATATTTTTGATTTTTATCAGATCTAATAATCTTAACTATTTGATGTGTAAAAAAAATAAAAATAGACATAAGCACCATATCACTTAAAAGCTTCCCTCTGGCACCTAGAACTTCTTTTACTACCGCTTGGTCAGAAACGAAAAAGAAAATACTTAGAAGGAAACTGTATTTTGTAAATGGTCTAATTTTCATAGGTGGTACTATCCATTATTTATCTTAGTAATATAAAGATAGAAAATTAATGAATAGTAGCTAAAATCCACACTCCACTTCAAATGACACTTCATCACCACTTACAGGATGCACAAACCATATAGCTTCTGCGTGCAAACAGAGTCGCTCCCCTCTCAGACCGTATAAGTCATCTCCAACAATAGGAGCATTCAGACCAAGATGATGTGATGCATGCACTCTCAGCTGGTGAGTTCGACCAGTAATTGGATAAAAATAGATTCTTGTCTTCCCTTCTGATCTTGATATGACTTCATATTTTGTTCGAGCAGACTTACCATGTTCTTCACATACAATTTGGTAAGGTCTGTTGTCTAGATCAACGCGCAATGGCAGATTGATATACCCTTCGTCATCTAGAACAATTCCATCTAGAAGAGCAATATATCGCTTCTTCACCTTCCGTGTTTTAAATTGCTCTTGTAGCCTCTTGTGCACTTCTTTTGACTTCGTTACTATCATTAGGCCTGAAGTCGACATATCCAATCTGTGCACTATCATAGGACCTGTAGAGTTAAGATATTTAGCCTTTAATCGCTCTTGTACCGAATCTGTTACAGACTTCCCTGGTACAGACATAAACTCTGCAGGCTTATTAATCACCAAAAGATGATCATCCTCAAATACTGTCTCTAATTCTTTACCTATTGCCGGATTCACAAGCAATGGATTGGGATCCATATCGATTCCTGATAACATATGTTCCAATATAGGCTCACACTTACCTCTGCAAGCCGGATAGAAATACTTATGCTTTCTGCTGTTGGAATTCGGTGGTCTTCCCCACCAAAATTCCGACAAAGCTATCGGTTTCAATCCATTTAAAAATGCGTATTGAAATAACTTTGGTGCGGCACAATCGCCAGCACCTGAAGGAGGAATACTCGGTAGCTTATGTTTAAATATATCAATTACATTCTTGCGTTCGCAGTCTATGTTAAGAAAGTTATATTGCTCAAATAACCAGCTCTGCAAAGCAAAAGACATCTTCTTCATCTTAGCTCTCCTCTCGGCTATTGGGAATTCTAATTCATCATAATTAGCTCGTACAATTTGAAGCTTCTCATTCAGATATACTGTGTACTCTCTAAGTAGAAAATTATCATTTATACTCTCTTGATTGTGTTGTGTTTTTAATGCTGCAAAATCAGCTTCACTTAATTCTGTTTCTGATGTTGCTCTTAATGCATGCCTCTCTTTTTGGAAGGACTTGAGTTCAATTTTCTGCTGTTCTATTGTTTGTTTAGTAATCAGCGTTTCTTCTTCTAATTTAATTTTTCGCTCTTGAAGTGCTGGTTGTGATTCTAGCTTAAGTATTTCCTTATTTATTATATCCAGCTTATTACTTTCCTTAACGAAATAGCTTCCATCCTCCAACATATCAAAGACAGGCGGCACAAAATGTTTGTGTACATTCTGATCTCCTAGCTTTCCAGAAAATGCCGTTAAATATCCTAGTATACCATTGTCATCGGCAACGACTAACACGCCAAACATTTTCCCAAGGGCGTTTTCCGTCAGTATTCCATCGACACCAAAATCATGATTAAAATCTGACTGTGTTTGAAGATATCCTTGAAGCTCATCGACCGCTAATAATGCTATCGGATGTGGTTCATAATAAAATGGAAATGTAAATTTTTCGGGTAGATCAATCTGAGAAACGTCACTACTAAATCGGTGCAACTTATCATTCATATTTCTACCAACTTGCTGCCGAGCTCGGTATAGACTTCGAAGGCTCGCTTTTTGTCTTCATCATAAGCATAGTCGATGTACTCTTCGAAGTAGGCCCGTAAGTCTAATTGTGCTGCAAGATTCTGATTCGATTCTAATACTAAATCTATATTATCCACACCAAGTGCCAGCGTATTATTCAGTTTGGATATAACCTCTTCACTTACTGTCGGCTTCGCTATCCATACTGCAAATGCAAAAGGAAGACTGGTCATAGATTGCCATTCGCTCCCTAGATCGTAGCTGTACGCATATTCCTTTTCTGCACCAAAAGCCTTATCACCAATCATTAGTAATCCTGTATTCTCTGGGAGTTCGCCAGCATTAATTACTCTAGCATCTACCTCTTTGAACTTTATATCTAATCCCCAGTGATGTTCGCATAGTACTTTTGTCAATAATTGAGAAGTTCGACTATCTGAATCCAACCATACAGTATGTAGTTCTTCAACTGATTGGTGTGCATAGAGACAAACTGTACCTACAGCTCCTACACATCCAATACAAAAGTCCGTAATCACTTGATATTCCTCCGCTTCCAACAGGGATGCCACAGGAACCAAAGCCACATCTGCCTCACCACTCACAAAGTAATCCATACACTTTGAGGGAACATCTAATATGAGGTGATATTGATCCCTAGCCTTCTCCAGCCCATACAAAAACGGCAAAGTATTATGATACCCAACCATTGCAATATTCAACTTTTCAATTTCGACTTTTACCAATATTCTTGAGTTGTTAGCTTTTATAAAATTCCTAAAAAGCAATTATACAATTTGTTATAATGAAAACATGAGAAATGAGAAATTGTTATTTATAAAGTTGATTATTTGTTATCGACACTCATGTTGCTATCGATACCAATATTGATCATTTTCTTACATTCTATTCTAATACTATCATCAAAAGAATATAACTATATAACAAGAATCTCTAGCTCTAAAAGCCTATTCAAAAGTCCTTCCCGACACCGGAAAGCATTTCTTAATGAAAAATAACATATACTTCCCTTCATCCTATTATCTTCGTCCTCCCAATCAAAACATTCTTACATAAAGAGAAGATAATGGTAAACAGACTTGAGGCAAAACTGCACGCAATGTGCATTCACCAAATAGGTAATGCGGCGGAAGACGAAGGTGTAAAACTTTCAAATACAATCATAGAACCTGAAAGTGAGGAGCTAGAAGCACTCATGATGCAGTACTTCTTTGACAACTTCAAAGATCCCGAATTTTTCCACTTCACATTTACGTCCGACGAAGTTGAGTTAAATCCTGTTTATAATTTTGCTTCAAATATTTTTGATGATCCGAGTCAATTATTAGAACAATCTGTAAAAATTGCTCGCCATTTATACGAGAAATCGTCGCACCCAAATATCAAACCTGGAGATTTGCTTACTTCGTACATTACTGATGTACTGATCGATGATGAGATGGTCAATGCTGTGGCGATATTCAAATCAGAAAGTAAGGATGCTTTTCTTAAACTGAATCATGAAGACGGTAACTATAGTATTGATTTTGAGAATGGTGTCAATATTGAGAAATTAGATAAGGCGTGTCTAATATTTGAGACTGAAAGAGAAAAAGGGTTGAAGCTTTGTATCATTGACAAATCAAATAGAAATAAAGAAGCGCTATATTGGAGGGATGAATTCTTAAATGTGAAATCGAGAGAAGATAATTATCATGCAACAACTCAGTATATCTCGCTGACCAAGGCGTACGTCAAAGAAAGGTTAAAACATGATGATAATGCGACTAAAATAGATGAAGCGGAGATCATGCATCGTTCTAAAGAATACTTAAAGAATGTAGAAACATTTGACAGATCAGAATTTGAAGATCAAGTCTTTAAAAGTGCACCGATGAAATCATCTTTTCAAGATTTCAGCGATGATTTTGAAGCGGAACGACAGGTAAAACTTCAAGATAATTTTGAGATATCATCCTATGCTGTCCAAAAAAAGACAAAATCATTTCGGTCAGTTATAAAACTAGATAAGAATTTCCATGTTTATGTACACGGAGACAGGGATAAAATAGAAAGAGTTGAAGATGTAGATGGTACGAAATATTACAAACTATACTTCGATTCAGAAACCTAATATTACAACAAGAATAATATCAATACATGCGTATATTTATAAACATCACTTTCATACTTCTTTCTATCTCAATGTATGGTCAGACGATCCGTATCGATGGCAATTTCGATGACTGGGCTGATATAAACCCTATTTTTGTAGATGACTTAAATGATGGACAGAACAATGGAATCGATTTAGAACGAGTATGGACCTACAATGACCAATCGTTTGTCTATTTCCGATTCGAACTAAATAAAGAGATCAATCTTCAGGACGATAATGATTTGGCGATCTACCTAGACTACGATAATGATATCAACACCGGATTTAAAATCAATGGTATAGGAGCCGAAGTAAGGGTTTTCTTTGGTGATAGACAAGGTATTTTGACAGTCGGAAATGACACTGAATTTGTCAACTTCTGGCCTATAGGTTTGAATGTATCTCCCTCTGTGAGTAGTACAGAGTTTGAAATTGCAGTTTCTCGTTCTATAAGTGATTCGGGATTGAATATAAATGCTAGTAATATTATTTCTATCCGATTAGAAGACAATGGATTCAATGGTGATGAAGCACCTAATGACTTAGGAGGTATAACTTATAATATTGACAATTCTATCATCACAGAAAGCCCAGAATTTGATCTTAATATTGATCCGAATGCTACATTCAGATTCATGACGTATAATATTGAAGATGATCAACTGTTTGAACCCTTCAGGAAACAAAATTTCCAAAGGATATTTCAGTCGATAAATCCTGACATAATTGCACTTCAGGAAGTAAGAGATTTCGATAGTGAAGAGACTATGGAACTGATAGAAGAGTTCTTACCTGGTACTTGGTATCATCAAAAACATGGATTTGATATAGTAACTATTAGTAGATATCCTATCAACTTTAGTGAGTTCATTAATGGCAATGCTGCATTTTACCTAGATGTAAATGGTAAAGAAATACTACTAATCAATTGTCACCTCCCATGCTGTGACAACAACACGGACAGACAAAAAGAAGTAGATGGCATAATGAGATATATTAGAGAAGCTAGAGATGGTAATCAAGATTATTTGTTATCCGAAGATACACCTATAATAATTGCTGGTGATATGAATTTCGTAGGTGATAATAGTCAACCAAACACATTTATCACAGGCGATATATTCTCAAATGGCACCTACGGAGCTGACTTCACCCCAGATTGGGATGGTAGTAACTTCGAAGATGTAGATGCATCAGTAACTGGTACATTGGGTAACTTCACTTGGGTAAATCCATTTGGTTCCTTTTTTCCTAGTAAGCTGGATTGGGTTATCTATTCTGGATCTCAGATGAAGGTTCAGAATTCATTTGCACTATGGACTGCTGCTATGTCAAATGCTGAACTTAATGAATACAACCTATCTAGCGGAGACATATTAAATGCGGCTGATCATCTTCCAGTTGTGGCAGATTTCAACTTCTCAACAGTAAGCACTGACGACTTCGTATCTCTTGACGTGAATATCTACCCTAATCCAGTATCAAACAATATGCATATCGAATTAGGCGAAATACTATCCAACGAATTCAAAATTTATAATGCGGAAGGTGTAAGCATCAAAACATTTTCAAATGATGGATCTAAAATTCAGATTTTGGACTTGAATGAATTGAGTGCTGGACAGTATTATATTCTATTTCAGAATGAAAAAGGAAGGATGACTAAGGGATTTATAAAAATTTGATTTACGACGAGTAATACTAGATTTTTTTTAGTGTAATTTGCTCAAACTCGACTAGTACGTCTGGATCAGGAATCCAATTATAAATCTCATAAGTTAATGTAAGCTCATCTCCGCTCAACCAAAACTCGTATACTTTTGTAGTTGTATGAGAAGATGTTATATGATTTAATCCTTTAGAAATAGAGATCCTGTGATCCATCTGCTGTAGATCCCATTCGAATTTAGTGCTCGTATTTAATATGTTAGTTCTCATCCAAATACCAGTCTCATCTTCATTGAATGTTATAACCCCTTTAGTGTCTGTATCATTATAGGTTGATTCCTGCTTATAGTATTCACGAGTATATAACCAATCACCAATTAGGACATCTTCTTTGGATTCTTCTTTAGAACAAGATGAGCCAAATATTATAAATAGAAATAAAAAGTAATATCTCATGATTGTCGTGTATTCATTCGTTCGGAATTAAACTAAGTTTTTTTAAGCTTACCTCCTCGTTAATATAATATTCTCAAATCGTGTAGTCAAGGGTGTAGTATCAAGTTGCGAGCTAAACGAGAACTCGAAAGTAAAAGTAAAACTATCCTCCCCTGATTGCTTTATATCATAAATCTGGGTAGTACTAAAACCTGACAACGCATCAGGAAATATTCTTGTAATAGCTATTTTAGAATCCATTCTTTGCAGATCCCATTCTATTTCCGAGGTAAAACTAGAACCATTATCACTATCCCATCTTCCTGTTTCATCCTCATTAAAAACCATAAAACCACGGGTATCTGGATCTTCGAAAGTACTCCCAGAATTAAATGTCTCTCGTTCGTATATCCACTCTCCTACTAGATCATCTTCTATAGATGGGTTTTCAGAACATGAGATTCCAATAAACAAAGAACAGCAAAAAAGTAAGATGTAATTTTTCATAATTATTCGTTTATTAGATCCTGAATATGAAGCATTCCAAGATACTTGTTATCATAATCTATAACGAGTAGTTGGTTGATATTGTGTTCACCCATTATATTCAACGCATCTTTAGAAACTGTATCTCCAAGGATTGACTTTGGATTAATGGTCATAATATCACTGGCCACAACTCCTGATATCACAGTATTCTTTTCGAGCATTCTTCTAATGTCACCATCTGTAATAACACCTTCTATTTTATCATTCTTTCCAATTACACAACAAGCACCTAGCTTATTAGAAGATATAGTATAAATCACTTTTTGCAGTGGATCATTCAATCCTACTCTAGGCTTAGCATTTTGTGCTGCTATACTCTTAACCGTTGCCAATTGTTTGCCTAATGTACCTCTTGGATGCAATTTTCCAAAATCTTCAGATGTAAAAGAGTTCATTTCCTGCAGTGCTATAGATATACAATCACAAATCGCTAGATGAGAAACTATACTTGACGTTGGAATGATATTCTCTTTATCTGCCTCAATTACATTAGGAATACAGATACACAAAGTACTTTTTTGAGCTAGATAGGATCCCGTGTTATTACAAATACCAATTGTGTGAATAGATCTAGACTTGACATATGTAAGTAAATCTACAATCTCTTTAGAGCCACCACTCTTGGATATAAACACAACTACATCCTCCTCATTAATAATTCCTACATCCCCATGCATTGCATCGGCCGCATGGAGGAATACTGCTGAAGTCCCTGTCGAATTAAGTGTGGCTACGAATTTCTGTGCAACAAATGCACTCTTACCAATACCGCTAACGATCACCTTTCCTTTCGTTTCGTAAATCATTGAAATAGCTTTTACTATTTCACTTTTATCCATTTCAAACAGTTTATTAATAGCTGTTTTTTCAGCTATTATGACACTATTAATTATTTCCGGTATAACTATATTTTTTTTCACTTAGAAATATTATCTTCGCAAACCAAATTGAGAATGCGCCCTAAAAGTATGGTTTTTTACCTGTTATTATAGTGTGCAGAACAAATATCCATCCACTCCAAACAATTGATTGCAATAAATTATAAAGATTCAATTAAGAATCATGAGAAAATAATTATTAAGATCTATTCTATATGCAAGCATTTTAATATCTTTTATTTAATAGAAGTAGTTAGCATAGATTAATTAAAGCATACAAAGTCAAAAATTCTCCTTATCTTAAGGATGTATTTAAGTGACCGTTAGAAATAAATATATACCAGCATAGCTGAACATAAATTATGGCAAGTACACAATTCGACCTCGATAAAGAACTCGAAACATATTTTGGATTCAAAGGCTTTAAATCAGAGCAAAAAAAGATAATAGAAAGTATTTTAGATGGCATTGACACTTTCGTCATCATGCCGACTGGTGGTGGCAAATCGCTTTGCTATCAACTTCCTGCAATCTTACTTCCAGGTTGCGCTATTATCATATCGCCATTGATCGCATTGATGAAAAATCAAGTAGATTCAATAAGAAGTTATAGTAGCGATGATAAAATAGCTCACTTTCTTAATTCATCCCTTAATAAAGGGCAGATGAAAGAGGTGAAGCAAGACATTTCAGACGGGCATACTAAGTTGCTATTCGTCGCACCAGAAACATTGACTAAAGAAGAAAACATAGTGTTCTTCAAAAACAGCAACATATCCTTTGTAGCTGTAGATGAAGCACATTGCATTTCAGAATGGGGCCATGATTTTAGACCCGAATACAGAAGGATCAAAACTATGATCAAAGGTATCAACTCTGAAATTCCAGTGATGGCACTTACAGCTACGGCGACTCCTAAAGTCCAAACCGACATCGTCAAGAATCTTGACATGGAGAATGAGAACATTTTCATAACTTCATTCAATCGAGATAATCTTTATTATGAAGTAAGACCCAAAAGAAAAAAGGAGCAAACAATAAAAGAAATAGTCCAGTATATCAAAACTATGCCCGGCAAATCTGGGATCATATATGTGCAAGCTCGAAAAACTACAGAAGAGATTGCTAAAGTACTGAATGTCAACGGCATAAAGTCTCTCCCTTATCATGCTGGATTAGATCAAAAGACACGATCTCGAGCTCAAGATGGATTCCTAATGGAAGACACAGAGGTTATCGTTGCCACTATTGCCTTTGGTATGGGAATTGACAAACCGGATGTAAGGTTTGTCATACACTTTGATATTCCGAAGAGTATAGAAAACTATTATCAAGAAACGGGAAGAGGAGGAAGAGATGGTTTACCTGGTAAATGTTTGGCTTTCTACTCTTATAAAGATATACATAAGCTTGAAAAATTCCTTAGGGATAAGCCTGTTGCAGAAAGAGAGCTTAGTGCTCAATTGATGGAAGAAATCATAGCTTATTCTGAAACGAGTAGTTGCAGAAGACATTTTCTATTGCACTACTTCGGCGAAGAGTATCCTGTAGAAGACTGTAATGATCTTTGCGATAATTGTAAATATCCTAAGGAGGAAATTGCTGTAACATCTGAAATGAAACTTGCCTTAGAAGCTATTGTTCAGTTAAATGAAAATTATACAGTAAAGCATTTAGTAGATTTCGTAATGGGTAAGCCAACGAAGGATATGAAAGATTTCAAATTTGATAAAAAACCTCTATTCGGTAATGGAACAGGAAAAGATGATGTTTTTTGGAATTCGATATTTAGACAAGGAATACTAAAAGGCTTTATATTTAAAGAAATAGAGCAATACGGTCTTCTAAAATTAACAGATAACGGCCGTGCTTTTCTAAAAAAGCAATTTGATGTTAAAATTCCACTAAACAGAGATTTTACCAATCAATCCGAAGATGTTGTAATTACTAATACAGGTGGAGGTATCGCATTGGATAGTCTATTGATGGGCATGCTGATGGACTTTAGAAAAAAAGAAGCAAAGAGATTGAACATACAACCATGGATTATATTCCAAGAGCCGTCCCTACAAGACATGGCTACCTACTATCCAATTAGTAAGGATGACATGCTTAAAATCTCAGGTGTAAATACAGGAAAAGCAAATAAATATGGTAAGCCTTTCATTGAGCTTATCAAAGAGTATGTTGAAGAGTATGACATCGATAGACCTGCAGAATTCGTAATGAAGCAAGTGGCTAATAAGTCAAAACATAAGGTAGCAATCATTCAAGGTATAGATCGTAAAATGCCTTTATTTGACCTTGCAGAAAATGCGGGAATGTCATATGAAGAATTGCTAGAAGAACTTAACGTAATTGCCGATGGAGGTACAAAGTTAAATATCAACTACTTTATAGAAGATGAGGTAGATGAAGAAGTGATAGAAGAAATATTTGATTATTTCCATGAAGCTGATTCTGCTAGTATCGAAGACGCATTCAATAGCCTGAAAGATGATGATATAACGATCGATGAGATTCACCTAGCTAGGATTAAGTTTATGAATGAAATAGCTAACTAAGCAATCATTTAATAACAAGGTATAAATACTGAACAAGTAAAAGATCTACTTTTTGAAGCGCATACTAATCATAAACGGTCCTAATCTTAATCTACTCGGAAAACGAGAGCCGGAAATATATGGAAACAAGTCCTTTGAAGAATACTTTGAAGAATTGGTCGTCAAATATTCCGACACGGCTATTTTATCTTACTACCAATCTAATCATGAGGGATACCTTATCGATAAAATACAGGAAGTAGGATTCAATTTCGAAGGAATAGTCCTCAACGCTGGTGGTTATACACATACGAGTATAGCCCTAGCTGATTGTGTTAGCGCTGTTACATCTCCAGTTATTGAAGTTCACATTTCTGACATTACCAAAAGAGAACCATTTCGCAAGCTGTCCTATTTAGAAGCGGTGTGTAGAAAATCCATTATGGGCCATGGCCTTGTAGGATATGACATGGCGATTGACTTCTTATTACAATGAAGTTAGTTCTATATTATTCGTAGTGTTTTAGAGTTGTTCTGTCGATCTTTTACAGAATAGGAAACTGATTTTTATCTGAATCAGTTCTACAGGTATACCATCTAAAACTATGAAGCACCTACTACAACTTAGCCTAATAATATTTACACTCAGTATATTTTCAATAACTCTTTCAAGTCAAGACTTTACAATCCCCAGTTACAATATTGAAATGGACATCAATACAGATGGCTCGTTAAATATTGTAGAAACAATTAATGTAAACTTCTCAAAGAAAAAACGAGGTATTTACAGATCTATTCCCTATAAATACACGAAAGATGGTCAATCTATCGACCTAGGAATTACTAATATAAAGGTAGATGGGCACAAGCATAGCACATCCAAAAAACAGGGCGAACTAAAAATTAAAATTGGAGATAAAAGGATCTATTTAGAAGGTGATCAAAACTATCGGATATCGTACAAAATAGAAAATGGCATACAAGATTACGCAGACCATCAAGAGTTGTACTTTGACTTAATTGGGACTTCTTGGAAAGAAGAAATAGATCTGCTCACCTACAAAATTAATCTGCCCCGAAATATTGTGATAAATATTAATGATCTCAAATCGACAACAGGATTTAAAGGCCAGAATTCTGATGGCCTATCGATCAAACAGTCAAATCCTACCACAATCCAAGGCATAACGCACCGAGTATTAAAGAAAGGTGAAGGAGCTACAATAGCTGTCAAACTACCCAAGACATACCTCTCTGTTGCCGAATTAGCAAATAATGGATATAAACAAAAATTAATCAAAGAAGAACAAGATAAAATCCCACAGAACCCGTGGCTTGTGGTAATTCCATTAAGTCTATTTGGATTCTTTATTGATATATGGAGAAAGTTGTTTGGCAAGAAATACAACCCAGAAAAACAAGAGACATATTCTTATCCACCAGAAGGGCTTACCTCTGCGCATGTCGGAGCGTACATAGACCAATCAGCAAACACCCGAGATATTGTATCACTTATCCCATACTGGGCTAGCGAAGGCTATCTTACAATGCAAAACATAGGTGATGACACATTACTCACAAAGACGAAAGAACTACCACCAAGCTTCCCTAGCTATGAGCTTCTTGTATTCAAAGAAATATTCAAAGATGGTAATTTAAAGTCCATGTCTAGTTTAAAAGAAAACTTCTACAGCACTCTTCACAAAGCGAAGAATGATCTATCAAATGAAGTGCACAGTCAAGGCTATTACAAAAAAGAATATATCTATTGGTTTAGATCTTGGAGGTTAATCATTTTTCCAATTTCGATGTTCTCCTTGGCGGCTATAGCCATGGGCATATTCGGTCAGGTTCCTATGGGAGTTACTTTTATCATTTTAGGAGTTGTAGGTTTATTTTTTGGACTCGGAAAACTACCACTATCTGATCATGGAAAAGAGGTCAAATATAAATTGGATGGACTTAAACGGTTTTTAGAAGAAGTACCAGAAACCGAGATAGAAAGTATAAGCAAGAACGACCCGAATTACTTCGAAAAAATGTTACCATTTGCAGTTGCATTTGGAATAGAAAAAGGATTCATTCCGAAATTCGAAAACTCAATGCAGCATACTCCTCCTTGGTATACGACAACAGATGGAACAAATTCATTTAGTACATTCAAAACCGGTTTTTCAACAGAGACTATATCTTCAGCGTTCACAACAAGCCCTCACCAAAGTACTGGAGGAGGTTCTGGTGGAGGTGGATTTAGTTCTGGTGGCGGTTCTGGTGGCGGCGGAGGTGGAAGTTGGTGATTATTTACGCATCAGAAGAAATTAATTTTAGGTGCAGCACTGCCTTCCTTTGTGGGCCATAATTTCTCCACGGCTAGTATTCTATAATCAAAAATCTCCTTCAATTGACTCTTTACCATGATGGTATTGGCTATTTGTCCAAGTATACCTAAAGGGACACCATAATTCACAATATCACGCATCATAACTCCACCATCTACCTCTTCGAAATGATGTTGATGATGCCACATATTATAAGGACCAAACCTTTGCTGATCTATAAAGTAAGATTTATCCTTGACATGCGTAATTTCTGTACACCACCTCATACCAATCCCCAATAACGGGGTAACAACATAAGTGATTAGCATACCTGGATACATCTTATCAGAAGATTTTGATGTAATATTGAATCCCATTTTAGCTGGTGTGATTTCTTTTAGATTCTCTGGAGAAGAAAAGAAATCCCATGCTTCATCTATTGAAATTGGTATAAATTGTTCTGTTTCTATTCTATATAGTTTTTGGAATATAGCCATTAATACATGTTAAATGATCGATACATATTATATCAACCAATAAACAGCTGTCATTGATTTATGTTGGTAAAAGAGATATTATTTTGAAAATAATTCTGTGATTAAGCTATCTCTGTTAAATTGATTATAATTGGTCAAGCAATCCCCTCCTCCAATAGTACTAGCCATAATACTGACACAGTCCCCATTATCATCTTTAGAATCATCATGACCTAGATTAAGAAAGCAATGCCCTAACTCATGAAACATAATGTGTTCCCTTTGTAAATTAGTAGATACCCTCCAGTATGGTTTATCAATAATAATCTCAGAGCTACCATCTGTGTATGATTTACATACTCCCAAATTACTTTCCTTAGGTAAGAACTCAAGGAATCCTTCGATTTTTTCTATTGAATTATCAAAAATAATCCCCCGTTTAGCTGCTTCTTCTTTGAAGGTTTCAAAATAAGGAGCCATCTCTTCATTAATTTCTACATCTTCTTCAGAACCACAAGAAGAAACTAATAAGATCATAAAAAGAAAAGAGAATGTAATGCGAAATATGCTACTCAGTAATTTCATAATACTACTTTGCGAATAATTCCGTGATCAAGCTATCTCTATTAAATTGATTATAGTTGGTTTGACAATTTCCAATACCACTAGCCATGATACTCACACAATCTCCTTTATCATCTTGAGAGTCATCATGACTCAGCAAAAGAAAACAATGGCCTAATTCGTGAAACATCACATACTCTCTCTCTAGACTGGTAGCTGTACGCCAGTATGGCTCGTCAAGAAATATCTGCGGACTATTTTCATTCTCTGCGTTTCTTCGACAAGCTCCTAGTACACCGGATTCTGGTATGTTTTGTAAATATCCTTCAATTTGCACTTCTGAATTATCAAATACTACGCCTCTTAATGCTGCTTCCGCTTTGAATGATTCATAATATGGAATCAACTCTTCATTAATTGTCACACCATCCACTTTTGTAGTACAAGATGAAACTAACACAACTATTGTAAGCAAGAAAAATATAATTCGTATCACCATAATTTCAATTTATTTAAAATCAATATTCGAAAGAATTTTCATTCTATCAAGTATATAACGCAATATACTAACCTTTAGATTATTGTAATCTCTACTTTTGTAAATCTTTACGACATTACCCCCTATATTCCACTAATTATCAATGACCTCCAAGGTCACAATTATATTCTTAGATACAGGAGTATGCGTTATCGCATGTGCATGATCTATTGGCACTAAAGGATTTGCTTCGGGAAAGTATGCCATTAAATTTCGAGAAGGAATATCATACGGCACGATTCGAAAATCGTAAATACTTCTCCTCTCTCCTTTAAAATCACTGTGTATATTCACAAGATCTTTTGACTTCAGCCCTAAAGATTTCATATCATCCTTATTCATAAAAACGATATTCCTTCCATTCTTTACGCCACGGTATCTATCATCTAATCCGTATAGTGTTGTATTGTATTGATCATGAGCCCTAACAGTACCAAGTTGAAACTCACCTTCTTCCAATTGATTCACTGGCAATTCATTCACACTAAATATAGCTTTCCCCGCTTTGGTTTTAAAATTTCTTTCCTTAACACCATTTGGAAGATAGAATCCACTTTTCTGCCTTACTCGCTCATTGTAATTTTCAAACCCAGGAATCACTTCCTCTATTTTATTTCTAATGTTATCGTAATTATCTTTGTAACTATCCCAATTGACATTGATCTTCTCAGAATCAGCAAATAGAGCCTTTCCTATTCCACAAACGACAGCTACTTCACTTCTTTGTTTGTCCGACTTTGGTTCCAATACACCTTTAGAGTTTTGTACTATTCCCATACTATTTTCTGTACTTACAAATTGATAACCAGACTCTTGCATATCTATTTCTGATCTTCCTATTACGGGCAAGATCAATGCCCGCTTGCCATGTATTATATGTGACCTATTAGGCTTAGTCGATATATGAACAGTAAGATTGCATTGACGCAATCCATCCGCACAATAATCTGTATCAGGCACAGCAGACACAAAATTACCTCCCATCCCTATAAATACTTTGGCTTTGCCTTCATGCATTGCTTTTATTGCAGGGACTGTAGCATATCCCTCTTCTCTTGGTATTTTTGTTTCAAACGCCTTCTCTAGGTTTGATAAAAAAGGATCTCCCATCTTTTCCCAAATCCCCATAGTTCGATCTCCTTGCACATTACTATGGCCTCTCACTGGACAAACTCCCGCCCCTGACTTACCAATTGAACCTCGAAGAAGCAACAGATTAACTATCTCTCGAATCGTCTCTACCCCATTTGCATGTTGTGTAATTCCCATAGCCCAGCAAATGATCATATTCTTGCCAGCACAAATCATATCTACAGCTTTCACTATCTCTAATTCAGATATTCCCGAATCCACTAGACATTGTTGAAAATCTATAGTTCTAATTCCATTTATAAATGCATCGTAACCAACAGAGTGCTCTTTGATAAATTCATGATCAAAGACACCACCATCTGCCTCTTCTCGTTGTAATAATAGATATATGATTGCTTTAAGTAAAGCCATATCGCCATTGATCCTAACATGAAGGTAAAGATCAGTAAGATCTACGCCTCCAAACAAAAGCCGCATTGGTTTCTGAGGATTTGTATACTTGATTAACCCGGCTTCTTTGAGAGGGTTAACTGAGATTATTTGGCCGCCATTTAATTTACAATTCTCAAGTGCTGTTAGCATTCGTGGATGATTGGTGCCTGGGTTCTGTCCTATTACCATTATCAAATCCGCTTTATGTAAATCTTCCAAAGTAACAGACCCCTTACCAATTCCCAGCACCTCAGTTAAGGCGGCACCAGAGGTTTCGTGACACATATTCGAACAATCTGGAAGATTATTAGTCCCATATGCTCTCGCTAATAATCCATACATGAAAGCTGCCTCATTGCTTGTCCTTCCACTTGTGTAGAAAAGAGCTTCATTCGGATCATTAAGTAACTTTAGTTCTTCTGCAATAATTTCAAACGTTCGCTCCCATGTTGTTTCTTTATAGTGCGTCTCCCCTTCTTCTAATAACATAGGATGTGTAACTCTTCCTGACTTACCGAGTACAAATTCAGTCATAGCCGCAAGATCATCAATAGAATGTTTCGCAAAAAAATCAGGGTCTGCTTTTGCGCTTGTAGCTTCTTCCGCAAGCGCCTTTATTCCATTTTCGCAATACTCCCCAAGAGCAGATCTATCATCATCTGGATCTGGCCAAGCACAACCTGCACAATCAAACCCAGATTTTTGATTCATTTTTAGCGATGCTTTAAGCGCATCAGGCATATCCATGTATTTATTCATTTGTTGGATAGAGCCCAGAATAGCCGGCAAGCCCACAGATGTTTTCGGTGCATCTTTTACAGATAAATTGTTATTTGTATTAGGAAACCTTTCTTTTGATACTTTTGTCATACTACACTCAACTTTGACTTAATATCAAAGCTAAGAAAATAAATAGTTACAAAAGAACCAATCATTACACAAAAGACAACGCAAAATTATCTTTTGATCATACTTACAAAAAGTTACTAAATAATTCCTATTACTTGTCATTCATGGAATATTAATTCCCATATTAAGCAACCTACATTTACTTCGAATTCCACCCATTTATTACTTCACTTAAAACTAGCGAGCATATTGATATTGAATGGTTTATATAACATTTATCTTAACACTTAGTAACTATTTTTTAGCTACCTTTGCGCCCGATAACAGAAATTACATTCTGAAACTATTTTACTTAAATTTAAAAACTTTTTCAAATGAAAAATTTATTTGGACTTTTATTTGTTGCTGCATTATTCACACTAGTTAGTTGTGGAGGTGAAGATTGTGTTGAAGATTTCGCTGGAACTTACACAGGAACTAACGCTTGTTCTCTTTTAGGAGATTCTGATGAGACTGTAACTATTACAGGAACTGACGGTGACTACACTGTTAGTGGTGCTGGCTTAGCTAGTTCTACTTTAGATCAAGATGGATGTACTCTTTCTTATGATGTTACTCCATTAGGAACAGGTGAAACTGTATCTATCACTTTAAGTGGAACTACTTTAACTGTAGTAAGAGAAATTAAAGTTCTTAGTGCTGTTACTGAAACTTGTACTTTCACAGGTACTAAGTAATTAGTCCATTACGGAAAATACGATGCCTTTATCCATTCATTTGGGTAAAGGCATTTTTCATTAAAAAGCTATCCAAAACGTTTTATTCCAATAAAACTTAAAACAATAAAAAAAGATATGAATTTTTTTTCCACTCAATTTTCGACATAAATAACACATATTCAACACGTTATTTTCAAGTCAAAAAATTAAACGAAAAATTAAATACAAATTCCTTAAAATTGATTGGGTAATCTAAAATATTGATATATATTTGCATCGCTTTAGGAAACAAAGCAAACCTAACTGGCCCGTTCGTCTAGGGGTTAGGACGCCAGGTTTTCATCCTGGTAGCAGGGGTTCAAATCCCCTACGGGCTACAAGAAAGACCATCGAATTTTCGATGGTCTTTTTTATTTTCACTAAACCCCATCCATATGCGCTACTTTCTGAGACTAGCATACCAAGGCACTAACTACAGTGGGTGGCAACGACAAGTCAATACAAAGAATACAATACAACAAATAATCGAAGAGGCGTTATCTAAAATGCTTGGTACACCTATCTTTATACATGGTTGCGGAAGAACGGATGCAGGAGTCCACGCGACAGAGTACTATGCCCATGTAGACATCCACACTTTACCTAAGTACGACATTGTAGATAGGATAAACTATATCCTACCCGATGACATTGCTATATTCGATATTACACAGACCAGTAAAACATATCATGCGCAACATGACGCTATATGGAGAACATATGAATACTACTTCCATCTATCTAAAACACCTCATTTACAGCTGACAAGTGCTTTCTACCACTATAGATCACTTGATTTTGATAAAATGAATGAGGCTCTAGCTATTCTGAAATCAATAAAAGACTTTAGATCACTGTGCAAACATCCTGATGTCTACAAAAACACGGATTGTATAATCAATGCAATCAAAATAGATCAAATCCCTGGTATTGAAAGATTCAAGCTAACTGTCACTGCCAATAGATTTTTACGTGGAATGATCAGATATATGATTGCTAGGATACTGGACATCGGCTCAGAAAAACTAAAATTATCCGAATTTGAAAGTCAATTGCTCTCAAAACAATCCTTCGAATTCCCATTTCATAAACAAGGTCATCCACAGGGTTTGTACCTTAGCAAAATAGAATACCCTGAATTATTACTAGATAAATAAATCATAATTCACGATCACAAGAACAACCTACAACTATGGAGCGGAAGAAAATAGTAGTCCTTACCGGTGCTGGAATCAGTGCAGAAAGTGGAATTAATACATTCAGAGATGCTGGCGGACTATGGGAAGGTCATGATGTTATGGAAGTCGCCTCACCCCAAGGATGGGCCAAGGACATGGACCTCGTTCTCGAATTCTATAATCTAAGAAGACAACAACTTAAAGAAGTAACCTTCAACGAAGGACACGCAGCGTTAGTAGAGTTGGAGAAACACCATGACGTCATAGTTATCACACAAAATGTGGACGACCTACACGAGAGAGCTGGAAGTAAAAAAGTAATCCACCTTCATGGAGAATTGAAAAAAATACGATCGGTAGAAGACGAAAACCTAATTACCATAACAGAAGACAACATCAAACGGGGTGATTTAGCACTTGATGGACATCAACTAAGGCCTCATATCGTTTGGTTTGGAGAAATGGTGCCAATGCTAGACACTGCCTCCAAAGAACTACTAGACGCCGATGTAGTGATAATAATAGGTACGTCGATGCAAGTATATCCTGCAGCTGGACTCGTCGCTTACGCGCCCTCTTAGGCTCAGATCATATACATTGATCCAAGACCTACAATATCTCATGAACTGAAGGTGGCAGAAAACCTTGTAGTAATAGAAGCAACCGCGACCCAGGGCGTGCCTCGTGTCGTAAAAGAACTATGTGAAATGTAACTTTGAAGA
>CALKXE010000012.1 GCA_938003955.1 uncultured Saprospiraceae bacterium
ATCTTAACTTTAAATTTACTGCCTGTGCTCAACTCATGCCCAGCCGTTTGTTCAAATATTGCTAGGCAATTGCTGTGTATTTGTTTATCTAATTTATTACCATTCACTTTGATATACTTTGGTGTCAATTTAAACTTATACTTATTGGCATTCATGACATCTGCGTCTACTAAATATCTTGTTAGTTTTTCATTAAGTATCGATCCCATATCTGCATCTTCATTGCCTAATTCGAGATCAACATTATTGGGTGTTGTTGGCGGAGTCGGCTCATTTTTAGTAAATCTATCCAATAGAGTTCCATATTTACTAAAATCTCTTTTGGGGATTGCTTCACCATCTATATTGAGTTCTATTAGATCTCCATTTTCATATTTAATATAGATAACTTCTTCATCACTATCTATTGATATCTCGCGGACCGTATTTGATTGAGCATGGGTAGGAAAAGATGCAATTACCGCTAAAATGAAAGTTAAAACTAGATTTGAAAATTTCATAATTGTTATTTTTAAAATGATTAGATGATTCTATATACCTCATACTAAGCATCTCTTGTGCCAACAACCATAAAACTGAATTACAGACAACTATACATTTACAAAATTAATATATTGCCCGAAACCGAACACAAGTGTTCTTTTTCAACAATAAAATCAAAACTCCAATATCGCTTGAAATCCATTAGAAATTCATCTCAAAAAACAAAAACGCTCGAAGTATGTATGGTTGATCCCGAACATCGAATAACACAAATCTTCTAATCACGCTCACTACACCAACAATTAAAACGGATACCCAATCCCTAGATTAAATATCATATTCTCACTATACCATATACCAGACAATGGTTTAATTTCATTGATGACCCAGCCAAACTTACTATTATCGCCAATATCTCTTAATGGGAATGCGGCATCTAACCTAATAACCAAAAAGTCAATATCAAATCTAAATCCTATACCAGCACCTACTGCGATCTGACTGGCAAAAGTATCAAATGCGAATACGCCATTTTGTTTTAAAGAATCATTACTTTCATTTAACCAAACATTACCAGCATCAATAAATAGTGCTCCTTTGAAAAATTCGATGATTGGAAATCTATATTCTATACTTGTTTCTAATTTGATATCACCAGTTTGATCTATAAATTGATTTTCATCAGAAACGGATTGAAATTCTCCTGGCCCTAGCGTTCTTAATCTCCATGATCGTATACTATTGGCTCCCCCAACGGAGTACTGCCTGGAATAGGGTAATTCATCACTATTCCCATACGCGACTCCGACTCCAGCGATTAGTTTAGATGCAATAGAACCATAAGTGCCAAGTGACCAGTACTTTCGTAGGTCTGCTGTTAATTTGATGTATTGTGCATAAGGTGTACCAAACAAATCAGCTTGTTTGCCAACAACATCTGGTTTAACTAATAATGAAATTATATTTCCAGCGCTTTCTATTGATCCTTTGAAGTATAATTGGTTCACAGGATCGAATTTGTCTCTTCTATTATATACAAAATCATAAGATGATCCAGAGATAAGTTGATCTTGGAAACTTTGTGCTTGCCGTGGATCATCCAGCAATATTTTTTCGAAAGCAGGAGTCTTACTTGCCAACACCAACCAAGTAAGGTCTACAGGACTGAAAGAAGAAGTTTTCACATCTGTTTCATTCCATTTGAATCCATATTTCGCATTCGCTGACCGTACTTTATAGAAACCAAATCGTGTTGTTTGATTCCCTGATAGTGACATAGTCGTCTTCGGGATGAAGTTCTTATTTGTGTGAATTGTAAAGAATGGCAATACAACAGAAGGCATTGTCAAAGAAGCTTCTAATTTCAAATCACTCGTATTAATCCATGGTGCATCAACTCCAAACTGTGTCTCTAATCCACCAGAAAAAGAAAGATCTAATCGTTCTGCGCCACCGAAGAAATTCTTATTAGAATAAGTTACTTTACCCAAAAGCCCTAGGAAGTTACCTTGTCGATTATTGATCTCTAGCTCCCCTGTGACACTTTCCATCTTATGTGTAGTAAGATTAAAAAAGTGATCAATTCTTTTGGTAGATGGATCTAGAACTGTCTTTACATTTACAAACTTAAATACTCCAAAATCTAATAGTCTATCTGTAGTTCGCTTACTTTTCCTAGCATCATAGATATCACCCTCCTTTATAGCAATTGCCTTATTTAGCGCTTCTTCTCTGAGAAAATCGTAGCCTGTCACCAAGTCGAACTTATCATATGAAACCATGTTTGTCTTATCCGTTGGACTATCTGTATCTATGGAGAAATTTGGATTTATATAAATACCTCCATAGCTGTATCTATCATATTTGAGTGAATCTTCTGTGGTACGGAACCGCATATGCAGGTCTACTTTATTACCCCCGACCAGTGTATCTACGAAATAGATGACATCTTGTTGGCTCACATACGGGAAGCCATTATTCTTACTAGCCGTCACGAGTTCGTCCCTATCAGAAATCAAGTTTCTCAATTGATAATAGTCTCCTGATTTTGTATACGCTAGTTTATGCAGCGAAATCAGTGCTTTATTTATTGGAAGCGTATCTTGAAGATAGAAAACACTGTCTATTACATATCTACTTCCCAGAGTAGCCTCGCAGCCAATCTCTACTTTATTCTTCACCAACATCGAATCACAGCTCACCTTGGCTTGCAGGTAACCATCACTTTCCATTGCCTTTCTGATTCTATTTTCAGTCGTTAATATCTTTTGTGGCTCAAATACAACAGGCTGTGATCCCATCCTGTATTTTATCGCATGTTTAAATCCTGTCTTTCCTGTCTTCTCATAAAAATTATAAAATCCCGTCTTGATATTTAATATTCCTGGTGTATTGGGTTTGAGAAAACTTAATGTGACCGATTTTTTAACTTCTGATCCTTTCGTAATATTACTGGCATCTGCATACGTCACCTTCGTTCCTACAAACAATTTGTCTGCAGAATTCAGTCCTTTAGTCCCACTGCAAGCGACCAAGCTCAATGCGATATAAAAACACAATATGTATCGTATCAAATTCAATTTTTATTCTTTTTTATCGAACCAAATTCTTTTCTGTAATTAAGTCCAATTCCGTTTTTTGATGCATTCTCATCTAATACCCTATCGTAGTTACTTTTTCTAAATACTTTGATATTGATTTTTCCATTTTCGGTGAGTTTATATGAAATGACAAAATCACCGGCAAGATTATTAAACAATGCTTCAGTAGAATTACTTTCCAAATCTACATTCGTACCCGCAGATAAGGTCAGTCTATCATTGAATAAATTCTTGGATACTCCAACACCTAACTCTGTAACCAATCCCGAATTACCCGTTGATAATAAATCAGAACTGTAAGAATTGACATCAAAATTAAGGTTCACCCCTTTTATCAATCCATTTGCCAATTTATTCAATTGACCAGTAACTAAACCACTAAGACTATTGATGGCTATATTCGTTGTTGTCTGAGCAAGATCTGTATCTGAACTTGCAGATGAGATGAAATTATCAAATAGAAGCAGGCCAAATACTTGATTATTCAATTCATTCGGATCTGATCGAAGCAGTTCTAATTTTCTAATTACGGCATCAGATACAACAGCATATCCGCCCACACTGCTTGGTTCATAAGTGATATCCATTTTTATTTCTGGTGCGGCTATACTATTACTCAAATTTAGTATTACATCAACCTTCCGTTTCCTCTTAGCATCAGCTCTTTCTGTATCTGTGAATGATCCTACCTCTTGAACCAATAGGTCGTACACTGCGGTGTTAGCTTCATATACTGCGGTTACATCCAGTTTACCATCTAGTGGATCTCCATTGAATATGACCCTTCCTCCTTTTTGGATATCAAACTCCTTTGATATTATGCCATAGGTAAATAAGTACTTCCCTTTTGTGACCGTGTACGTTCCTGATAGTTCAATATCACCCGTCTTCTTCAAACTAAAAACAAGGTTGGAATTTCCCTGCCCCGTAATGTTATCTCCAGTAATCGGATCCATGACCATCTCAAATTCAGAATCTTCCTCTATTGTCAGTTTCATTTCCAAATCAAATGGAAATGTATTGCCTTTATCTTTTGATTGAGCAATGAGACTATCGAGGGATATCTTTCTAGGATCAGCATATATAATGAAGTCCGTTTCATAATCTAATTGATCCACAGAGAATGGTGATATTGCTAACTTAGAGTTATTGATTGCTGTGGCTGAACCATCTATTTTAATATCATCCATTGGACCAAGTATTGATACTGCAGCTTTTACTGTTACATCTCCATAAAAGATAGGATTCTCCTTTGGGGTCGTATTCAGAAATAAGAATTGATCTGTATCAATATTCAAATCAAGAAACATCTCACTCATATTGGTATGAAGGATCTTCCCTGTGAGATTGGCCACATTATTCTTTGCATCCACAATTACCATATCTCCAAATGATATTGCTTCATTATCTATAGTGATTGTCTGATCTAGAATCGCATATCTACTATTGGTAAATACGGGTGTCGTCTGCACTCCAACCAAATCTAACTTTCCATTTATCTTTGGCTCTGTCGGCGTCCCAGCGATTTTCAATTTACCGACGATTGCCCCCTTACTATCTGTCAAGATATCTGTCAAGAAAGGATCCAAAGTTGCCACTTCGAGTCGTGTCATATCGAGGAACCCTTTGATCGATCGATCTCCGATTCCATAGGTAAGATCAAGTACCGCATCATTCTGAGGGCCTTTGAGTTCCATGCGAGTTACTACAGTATTTGACTCTGTATTTTGGACAGCTTCGACCTTAAGCCCTCCTACAGTATAATCTTCGAGCATGATATCTCTCATCTGTACATCCGCAGTAATAAAGGGAGTCCCCCATATATTATTTATGATTGCGGAACCATTGATTTCGCCTTCGAAGTACTCATTCTCCTTACCTATTATAGAAGTCAGTTCTGATAAAATGAAATGATCTATGAGTAATTCTACCGCTTGACCGTTCTCATTTTCGTCAGTGTATGCCGTTATCGATTGTTTGTCTTTGGCGATTGTAAGGTCTTGCATGTACAGACCATTATCGCCATAAGTTATTTCATTATATGGAGAAAATGTCCAATTAGATTGATTGATAATAATTGTCTCATGAAAATTTAAAACATAATCAGACGTTCTCGATATATCACCTCCAATAAGCAATGTCTGTTCATCATTTTCATCAAATAACTCTACATTTAAACTTGCTACTTGGCTATTTAAATCAGCTATTATGTTTGCTTCAGTGATTAGCACATCTTGACCATCTGTAATATTATCAAGTATTATATTGCCATTAATAAAGTCCTTTCTTCCATCAAAAAAGTAATTGCCACTTTCGATAACATAACCTCCAAAGATCAGACTATCAATACTTCCTTTAAAATCAATCTTGGAATCAGCACTAGAAAAATTTCCGCTTAGGTCCGCGTTTTTCAGTTTCAACTTATCATCGATCAATACCTTTAGGATTGGATTAATATCTTTTGTTCTGATATCCAACGCAAAATTCTGATTTTCAAAAAGCGTTGTATCAATAGCCTCTGATTCTTCATATCCAAATTCTACTGGAATGTAATTTTTGAAATACTCTTCTAGCACGCTTGCCAGTTTCGACAGTCGAATAGTCCCTTCCGCCTTAGCGTCAACAAACGAACTATTTAGTTCATATATCTTAGAGTCTACACCATTCTCTTTTGCGACAAACGTTAGAGTAGAATCCGAAGCATAGACTCCGTTCTTCGTTCCTATTTTCAAATCACCAATCGTTCCCTTTCCTAGAAAGTTGTCTAGGTTATTACCTTTAATCGCTCCCTTTACGATTCCTGACACCCAAAATAAGCTATCTCCTATTCCAAATTGAGTAAGATCTAATCTCTCAATTGTTGACTCGATTTCAATTTTAGTATTCTCCCCATTCAGATCTGCTATTCCATCAAAACTGAGCTTTATCTTATCATCATTAGATACTACTCTTCCTGTAAATATATTATTTGAATAGATTCCCTTGACTACAATATCCTCATAAGTCTCTCCAGCATATTCAATTTTCTTACTCTTGACATCCATGCTGGCGTTAAGCTTCTCAAGATTCAATCCACTCCCGTCTATTGATCCAGCCGCAGTAATTACTCCAAATGTGGTATCCTGTAGTAATCTGCCTAAATCAAACATATCAAGATCGAATTCACCCTTATAAGTAGCATCCGAATAGTCGGAATTAAACTTCACTGAAGCATCAAGCTCTGCATCACCGATAGCTGTTTTTAAGTTACCATCCATTGTAATATTGGTCGCATTTCCTTTGATCGCTCCTGCATAATCTATGTTTCCGAGATTATATAATTGTGATGGAATCGACGCTCCTTGTAGTACGTTATTTGGATTTATTAAAAGGTTGTCAAAATAGAAATCTAACCATATATCTGGAGCATTATCCAGTTGAGTAATTCTGCCTCTTCCCTCTATCTTCGTATCATCGCCTGATTGTAAATTGATATCATGAACCGTTATTTCCTTATCATTCCCATCAGCATGTATGGATCCATTTATCTTACCAAGATCCTTTAGCTCAGCTGGCATTTTGAATGATGGAAACAAGGAAGTGAGATAACTCTGCGACGTCTTAATCTTCTCAAGATTTATAGAATAAGATGTCTGCTTGCCCATAGAAAATCCTAGCCCTCCTTTTAGTAAAAGATTATCATCAATATTCAGTTGAGTGTCAGCCATTTTCAATCTGCCATTTTCAATACTAAAACCGCCGGTGTATTTGATCTTATTTATTCTATTCAAATTGATAAAACTAATATCCTTAGGGTCTATAAAACGTATAATATCCTTTTTACTAATTTCTCCTTTTTGAATGCTTGCAGTGATTCGCTGTTGTGAGATATTATTTATCAGTTCGTCAAAACTTGAGTATTCACTTTTGAGAGACAAATCCAGTTGACTTGTAGGCGTAGACACAGAAAGAGCCTCAAGATTCAACTTCGTATCACTTGCATATAAAGTTGTTGTTAGACTTTGAATTTCTGTACCTGATTTATCCTTGAGATTCAATCTACTTATCTCCCCAGATATTTCACTTCCCCATTCTAGATTACTTACGCTCAAGTTGACTTCCGTGATATCAATATGATTTGCATCGAAACCTGAATCACGTCTTCTGACATGCTCCTTTTCATATATTATCGATGCATCATCAAGTTTCAGGTCAACAACGCTAATAAAAATAGGTAGTGAGGGAAACACTGTTTTCCCACTTGGATTCAATGAAGCCGATTTCTCGATCAAACTAAACTTCAATCCATTTGATACGATTTGATTAAACGAAAGAGAATCAAAAGTCTCAGGAAATGATGACAAATCAGCTTCTAGATATTGGATATCGACCTCCATATCCGATGTCTCTCCCCGCATATTTATATACGTATTATCAAGAATGATATCATCTAGTCCAAATGTCCAACTCGACGGTTCTGATGAAGTAGACTCAGCGTTCGATTTGTCTTTATTTAAATGGTCTAAAATATTCTGGTAATTCGGATCACCATTCTCATCATTAAGAAAAATTCTCGCTCCACTTAGTCGGACATTATCTACAAACACCTTTTTATCAAACAGTGAGACTAGACTAAAATCAATATGTAGTGATTCTGCATACACCAAAGTATCGCCGTTGGCTCCTTCAATGTAGATTTGATTCAATGATATTTCCTCGAAGAAATCAATATCTAAATCTTGGGCTTTTATTGGTGTGCCTACCGTCATTGAAACGTTATCTAAAATAACAGGCAGCATTTTGTTCTGCATCCAACAGGTTTGCAGAAGTAACCACAATATGAACAGCACTATCAGTAGCGCTCCAATTGTGTAAAATGTATATTTTCTTATCTTTTTGATATCGAGTATATATATGTATTTACAAAACTAACTATTTCTTAATTTGTTTGGTCTTAGAGAAAGGTTAGATGTTGTTTTGGTAGTGTTAATGTTTTAACCCAAAAAATTTATAAATTTATGGGATCATAAATTAATTATATAACCAATAACAAATTCAACTATGCTAAAATCAAGTACAAACTTTTTTCTATTATTACTTTGCACGAGCTTTTTCCTCTCAAGCTGCTCTGTTTCTATCAGCGATGGAGGAACAGCCCCTGAGTCTTCAGCCGAATTATTTGAAATGGAATCCTTAGGATTTATTTATAGTAAACTCGAATTCAAAGGAAGTGACTTAAATGAAGACTGCCCTAATGTTGGAGTCGAACTTACCAATGGAACAACTAAATATGATTTAGAGATTCTTAGTTGTGAGAGCAACTTAATTGAAGCTTGGATACCTGAAGACATAGAGCCTAACAAATATGAGGTAACTCTCAATGTAGGGGATGCATCTTTCTCATCGATAGATGGTGACATGCTAGAAACTAATATTAAAGTACGACCAGTTATCTTATCAATGAGTGCTACAGAGATCTTAGCTGGCGAAACCATTGAGATTACTGGATTACATATTATAAATAACAGCACCAGTACAGTAAATGATCCTAAGGTATGGATAATGGCTTCAGGCTACACTAATACAGTATCTGATATCACGGTAAACACTGAAGGTACCGCCGCTACGATTATAATAGATGATGGAGTCCCTTCTGGAGAATATGACTTCTTACTTACTACCAAAGAGTGGAGTAATAAATTAACGTTGACAATCAAATAAACCGAAATCAACAGAAAACTAATTCTCATGAAATGAGTTTAGTATACTCTTTATTAAAATCAATCCAAACATTCTCTTGTACTCAGTGACATCATAATGTTTGGATTTTTTTTTTAATATTCCAGTTTCACTTTAGATCATCATTGTTAGAGGAATACCTGTCTATATTTTGACAATAGCATCAATGGTGAATATTCATTTAGGAGGCCAGGATTCAAAGTGGTTGCGCATTATCTATTGCTGATCAAGAAGTTAATCTATGATCAAACAAGTGCATAGTCGTTATATTTTGATGCGAGCACCATAACATTTAGACTAAACTAAATATATTTTCAAAGCAATCTAAAATAATTTCACATTCATCATCTCTTTTATGGCATTTAAGGAATTAAAGCCCCAAATTTGCTATCAAAGAATTTACATTCATTTTCATAAAAACAAAACGCAGAATTATTATGGCTATCGTAGAAATGAGAGTTCCAACCATTGGAGAATCTATAACAGAAGTAACATTATCACAATGGCTAAAAGGAAATGGAGACTTCGTCAAACTAGATGAGCCTATCTGTGAATTCGAATCTGATAAAGCGACATTAGAATTTCCTGCTGAAGCTGAAGGAAAACTTACATACGTAGCTGCAGAAGATGATGATATAGAAATCGGCGGTCTTGTAGCAACGATTGATACAAGCTTTGCCGCTCCAGTGAGTAACGACACACCTGCCAAAGAAGAAGCTCCAGTAGCAGAAACGAAAACAGCAGCAGCTCCAGCCGCTCCTCAACAATCTGCAAACTATGCAACTGGTCATCCTTCACCAGCCGCAGGAAAGATCTTAAGAGATAGCAACGTAAATCCTGCCGATGTAACAGGAAGTGGAAAAGATGGTAGAATCACTAAAGAAGATGCTCAAAAAGCTGCTCAAAACAAACCAGCACCAGCTGCGGCCACAAGCACACCTGCTGCATCATCTGCAAGTGCTCCAGCTGCATATAGCAGAGACACAAGAGAAGAAAAAATGAGTCGAATGCGAAGAACAATCGCTAGCAGACTGGTTTCAGCTAAGAATAACACAGCGATGCTAACTACTTTCAATGAAGTCGATTTATCGGAAGTGATGAAGCTTAGAAAGAAAGTGCAAGAAAAGTTCGTAGAAAAGCATGGCGTAAAGTTGGGCTTCATGTCATTGTTTGCAAAAGCATGTTCTAACGTATTGATGGAAATGCCTGATGTAAATGCAATGATCAACGGGAACAACATTATATTTAATGATTTCGTAGATATCTCTATCGCAATTAGTACTCCTACAGGATTGGTTGTACCACCAGTAAGAAATGTAGAGTCTATGGACTTCCACGAAATAGAATTAGCAATCAAAGGACTAGCTGTAAAAGCTAGAGAAGGAAAATTGACACTGGATGAGATGAAAGGTGGAACATTCACAATCACAAATGGTGGTGTATTTGGATCACTCTTGAGTACTCCGATCATCAATGAACCACAATCTGCAATCTTAGGAATGCATACGATCAAACAAAGACCTGTTGCTATAGATGGGAAAGTGGAAATTAGACCTATGATGTACCTAGCACTATCTTATGACCATAGAGTGATTGATGGCAGTACATCTGTGACATTCTTAGTAAAAGTAAAAGAACAGTTAGAAGATCCAATGAAGTTGTTATTGAACATCTAATCTATTAGATCCTTTGAAATATAAGCACAAAGCCCGTTCATTAATTTGAATGGGCTTTGTAGATCAATGTTGTTTTAAGTATAAATTCAATATTCATGAATCCCTCCACGTAGTGTACAATTGTAAAAAGAGTTCGATATTTGGAGTTTTTAAGAAATAAAATCACAGATCAAATTAATTGGCCTTAGTCAGTTTAGGTTTTAGAATTACATTTTCCGTTAAAAAGCCAAAAATGTTTGAGGATAATAAATTTAGGCATTACCATGCTTACTTTCAATTAATACTGAATCATTTTCAATCAAGACATTTTCTATTCCTAACTATTTGCATTAGCATCAAGTAAAAACATCCTAAATTTTGACTACCACACCGCAAGCGGATGGAGTATTCGCCCCTTACTCGTCGACATTTCCATATGTCGATGTTCATATGATTATCTAGTACAGAATTACTATTTATCTATCACCTATCTTTCGGATGAAAATTAGATAATCATACAAAGATCGTAGGCAGGAGCCAACGACCGACAGGGTTGCTTAACCTAAAGTTATCGATGCTTTAGCTTCGTTCCTTTCCGAATTTAGCCTCATACCCACACCCATTGTCCTTTCCCTTGTCTTTTATAAGTCAAGAATGAATTCAATTTTGGATATCACGTTTTATTTTACGATTATTATATTAATATTCATCCATAACTATGCATTCAGTGGAATCATTCAGAAGAACGTTTCAGACCTTTCTCCTTATTTGGGTATTGGGATCTACATTCTGTTCTACTCTATCTCATGCACAATCTCAGATCATGGGTAGAGTCATATCAGACGATGATGAAACTCCACTACCCTATGCATCCATCTACACTCCAAAAGGTCAATTCACATTTTCGAATGACGACGGCTACTTCACACTAAAGGGCGGTCTAGGTCAAAAAATAACAATTACATATCTAGGTTTCAGGGATACTACTTTGTTACTTGATCAAAAAAATATGACCATCCGTCTGATGAATGATGGGATCATAACGGATGAAGTAGTCATCACTGACAAAAACTACATCTCTCCATATAAGACGCTTGCCAAAGCCCGAAAAGAATATCAAAAGGAAGATGGCGATGAAATAAACACCAAGCTTTTTGTCAAACGAGAATCCATAAATAATGGAGTCTGGGCAGATCAAACAGAGGTCTTATATAATTACAAACACAAAAACCGAAGGATCTATGATTGGACTTACAAGCATGGCAAGTCACATATAAATGTTGAAAATGATATCATCTTAACACTAGACTTGTTTGAGGTCATGAAACTAGACTGGATATTTGATAAGAACTTGGATGTGCTTTATCCTTCTATAATATCTCATTCGTCAAAGAAAAAAATGGTGAAAAACTTTGATGCGTCCTACAGTGAATTCTCAAGTAATGGGAAAGAATACTTTGTAATAACCAGTAAACCTATCGACTCTAAAAACTCATTCTCATCAAAAATAACGGTAGACAAAACGACGAATGACTTTGTAGAGATCAAAAACACCATCACTAATCCGAAAACTGTAAAGTTCCAAAGTATCAGAACTGGTGCACCCATTAATATGACAGAGATGGTATTTACATATCAATTTGTACAGTATGAAGAAATGACTTTCTTATCTCATATTGATGTTAGTTACACATATATATTGAATGGTGTAGAATCAAAAAACAAACTTGCCTTTCATTTCTACGATTACAAATCTCCATTTCTGGAGAACTATACAAATATTGACTATACTCCTCTTACCGATTATCAAAAAGTATGGGAAACACCTTATTCGCAGGAGTTCTGGACAGAACAAAATATAGTAGAAAGTAAATTAGATACTTTGACCAACTACATCCATCTAAGTTCCGTTGTTAAGTCCCTGCTAGAGAATAAAAAATATCTCACCCTAGAGGATATAAAAACTTTAGGTGCAGAACATTTTGAACACACTCCTCGAATGGATGACGGCTCTGGCCTAAAGGAGAAGGTTGATCTTATGAAAATAAAGACCTTATTGCATGTCAATGCTTTTTTTCATATCAATATGTTTTATGAAGATGACCAAGTAAAATACGAAGTTACCCCTCTGATCAATTTCGACCGCACCTTTATTTTTGAAGCAACACCGATGGTACTACTGCAATTCGAAAAAGAAATACATGTCATACGAGAACTGACAAAGAAATTCAACACAGAGATTGAAGATAAACAGATTGAGGGAATTACCCCAAATAAAATAGGATCGCTTGTCGACAAATACAATCAAAATCTTTGGCGAGCCTTGAGTAAACTTGATAACTATCAATTTATGAATTGGGCTCCCTATAATCATCACGATGCGTTGGAAGGCAGAAGTAGTAGAGTCAGAGTTAGAGGTAGAGGTTAGGCTTATCTTCAACTATTATTTGATGCTATACCAAATTGATTTTTTATTAAAAATGGCAACCTTGGTATTTCACCAATTACTTAACAAGTCTTATCAAGTTCGGGATCAGTCTTACAGGCTTTTATAGTCGCATAAACACTCTAACGATGACCTATCGGACATCGCTGATTGTAATCAGCCCCTTGGACTTTTAAAATAAAATTCTAGACTAATACTATTTATTTTAAAAATTGTCATTAATTTTTGACAGAACTAAACTCATGACAACCATTACTTTTTTTGACTCTATAACAGAATGAGTACACAAATAACCAAAGGACTTCAGAGAAGTCCAACTATGTTAATAATCCAGATTTAATTTGTGGCGACTTCAGAGGAGTAGGACTATCATCTAGAAAAGATCAGTTTGTAGTAAAATCGAAGTCTTAAATAGAAAAGTATTAGAACTTAGGAATGAAAACTAACTTCGATCTGAATTTTGCTTTCAAATTATGTACTTTTTATTTGCAGCCTTTTTGTCAATACAAAACGATGAAGTCATATTTTTTTGTCAAAACCTGAAAACAAATCCACGAATCAAACAAATCCACGAATCAACAAAATTCCACTATTCCCATCTCAGTTTTCCTATCTTTGCGATTACAAATACCGATATTAGATATGTCCCAAGATCAAAAAAAGAAAAAGTCGCCTCTACATCCACGAAACGTACACAGAAATGGATATGATTTTGAGTTTCTGGTTTCCAAATATTCAGAACTGGAAGGCCATGTTTTTGAAAATGAATATGGGACATTGACAATCGACTTTAGTGTACCTTCTTCTGTCCGGACGCTTAATGCTGCACTTCTTTCTGCACACTATGGCATTCACAAATGGGATATCCCTAAGGATTATCTATGTCCGCCTATACCTAGTCGAGCTGATCACTTGCATTATATAGCGGATCTACTAGGCTATAAAGAAGAGCCAAAACCAAAAGAGGGCGATCCCAAAACTAAAAAAGAGAAAAAAGAAAAATTAAGAATTCTCGATATTGGCACTGGAGCAAACTGTGTGTATCCATTACTGGGAAATGCCATCTATGGATGGGAATTCCTTGCAAGTGAGGTTGACTCTAGAGCTTACAAAGCCTCTTCTATGATTATAGAAGCCAATAATCTAAAGAAGCACATCCAAGTTGCTTTTCAAAAAGAATCAAGTAAGATATTCTTCGGTATCGTTCGAAGAGAAGAAACATTCGATGCTTGTATCTGTAATCCTCCTTTCCATGGATCGCAGGAAGAAGCGACTAAAGCAACAAACAGAAAATGGAGTAATCTCGGCAAGGAAAATAAAAAAGGCTCTCTTAATTTTGGTGGACAATCAACTGAACTCTCTTATCCTGGAGGTGAAGTAGAATTCATAAAGCATATCATCCACGAAAGCCGAAAACTACCTCATCTATGCAAGTGGTTTACAACCTTAGTTTCTAAGAAGTCTAGCTTAGCTCCATTACAACGAGCACTCAAATCTGCCAAAGCCAAAAATGTAAAAATCATTGAGATGGGTCAAGGCCAGAAAGTAAGTAGAATATTAGCTTGGAGATATTAATTAGTTAGATAATTTTAATAAATGTACTCTAGGGTTTTAAGTGCTATTTCCCAATGTGCTGTCATTCTATAATTATCGTTGCAGTAAAATAAATGTTGTTGAGTCCAATTCTCTAATCTTGAAGTTATCCAAAATATAATTCAATTGAATTATACTTGAATTTTCTTGAATAATAATATTGTTTAGATCAAAATTAAATTTTGGTGAATTTTTCACTTTAAGATCAATCTGTCCATTCGTTCTTGGAATGATCGAACTCTTGATAGGGTCTCCTAATAATTTATTTTTTCTAGAATCTACTTTATTGATAAAATCAGCATGAATAAAGTCTGAGTGCTTTATACTTATTGAATCCGCTTTAATTTGATTTAAATATGAGCTTTTAAATATTGCTTGATCTAAGTGACATCCGTAAAAGTGACTTCTAAGAAAATTCGTTTGTGTTAGATTCGCTTCTCTCATATTACAGTCGATGAATGTCGAATTAATTTCTGCACTTTGTAACTTAGTATCGAAAAGTATCGTCTCGTGAAAAATACAATCATGTAAAAACGAACCTCTTAAATATGCCATTTCCAAATTTGTTCTACAAAAGTTTGAATTTGATAAATCAATAGAATCCAACTTTGCAAATTTCAAGTTTTGATTTGAAAAATCAGAATAAGTAAAATCAGCTTTTTTAAATATTTTTCTCATCGACTTGTCTGATATTTCTGAATTCACCAAGGTCGATAATAGTAATCCCTTTTCAGGACTAAACTTATATTTATCGAATTCCCCGTTATCCAATAACCTATTATAAGGAATAAGACTGTATGAAATGCTTATAATCCTAGCAATTAATGGTTGTGACAATTCATTGTCAATATCGTCCTTTTTCAACTCATCATCTATTGTGTCAAATATATTATTCAAAAGTAAAAGCAATGAACTTCTTCTTTCAGCTTCGATAAGTCGATTCTGATTTTTAAAATGATTATTCTGTTGATAAATTTGAAACAACTCAAAACATGATAAAACCACTGTTACTATGGCTATTAATAAGTATAATTTATTTTTGTTCTTTTTTCCCATTAAAGTTAACTAAACATTTTTTTAAAAATTCAAATTATATCATAAGTATAAACTTATGTAGTTTAAGATAAAACAGCAGACCAGTTTAACAATGGGGTGATATCCATATCCCTAAAATCTATTCGAAGCTAAGTTTGTCTGATGCTTAAATAAGATTAGTCTTTGGCGTAATTGATCCAATAAATTAACTAAAACACTCCAAATATAGATGTTAAATCCGATCAACAATTAATAGTACTCATATAAAATAATCCTCCTATCCTATTCCATTATAATTTATATGTAATCCCAATCTTCATTCCTATATTTACAATACTTAATAAATATACTAATCATATGACCCACATCAGATTCTCCATCCTAATCATACTCGCAATAGCCACATTTTCACTCTCAGCGCAAGACAAGCCAAAATGGGATGTAAATAATCCTCCCGGAGAAAGCAAAACCATTACGATAAATACCACAGAAGGTACTTGGATGAATGTAGATATCAGTCCTGATGGGCAGACATTAGCATTTGACATGTTGGGTGATATATTCACAATGCCAGCAACAGGAGGTAAAGCAACACCTATCCGAACAGGTCTAGCATGGGAAGTACAGCCAAGATGGAGTCCTAATGGGAAGCAAATCTTGTTTACCAGTGATGCTGGAGGAGGAGATAATCTATGGACAATGAATGGTGACGGATCAGAAGCCAAGCAAATAACAAAGGAGACTTTCCGATTACTGAATAATGGGGAATGGATTCCAGGTACGGACTTCGTAGTCGCTAGGAAGCACTTCTCTAGCACTCGATCTCTCGGTGCAGGAGAAATCTGGATGTACCATACATCTGGTGGAGAAGGTATCCAAATCGTAAAAAAGAAAAACGATCAACAAGATATCAACGAACCAGCTGTTTCTTCTGATGGCAGGTACATCTACTACAGTGAAGATGCATACCCCGGTGGATATTTCCAATACAATAAAGATCCTAACGATCAGATCTATGTGATCAAGCAATACGATCGTGAGACAGGCAAGACAAAACAAATCACAGGTGGCCCAGGAGGAGCATGCAGACCGCAAATTTCGAATGATGGAAAGACACTGGCTTATGTGAGAAGAATCAGAACCAAGTCTATATTATTCATCCATGAGATGGAGACGGGAAGAGATTTCCCGCTGTTCGAAGGATTGAGTAAAGATCAGCAAGAAGCTTGGGCAATATTTGGTGCATATACAGGATTCGACTGGTCACCAGATGATAAGAGTATCTATATATGGGGACAGGGAAAAATCAGTAAAGTAGATGTCGCCAGTAAAAAAGCGACTAATATCCCATTCGACATATCAGTAGAACATAAACTGATGGAGACTGTCGAGTTTGATAATCCAGTAGATGCAGACGAACTCGAAGTGAAGGTGATCAGAAATGCAATCACTAGTCCTGATGGAAAGACATTAGTATTCAATGCACTCGGGCACTTGTATAAAATGAGCTTGCCAAATGGAACTCCAAAAAGAATGACCTCTGCGGAGCACTTCGAGTTTGAGCCGGCATTCTCGCCAGATGGTAAGTGGATCACATACGTTACTTGGGATGATGAGCAAATGGGAACAATCAAAAAGATGAACTTAAGTGGTGGTCGTGGTCAAGACGTAGTCGTAGAAAAAGGAATCTACCGAACACCAACATTCTCTAAAAATGGTCAAAAAATCGCATTTAGAAAAGAAGGTGGTAATGGACATATGGGATATTCATACAATGTAGAACCTGGTATCTACGAGGTCGCTGTAAATGGTGGTAAGTCTACCCTACTTACTCCACAAGGTGAATATCCACAGTATAGTGCTGATGGCAAAAAACTATTCGTAACCAAAGGAGGATATGTATTCGGAAACATTAAGAAGTCATTCGAAGCATACGATTTTGAGAAAAAGACAACAGAGACAATATTCAATACTAAATATACCACTCAATTCACTCCAAGCCCTGATAATAAATGGGTCGCATTCACAGAGCTGTATAAAGTATATATCGCTCCTATGCCGATGACTGGTCAGCCGTTTGGATTATCAGCTAAGACGAAGGCCGTCCCTGTAGCTCAAGTAGCTAAAGATGCAGGAATCAACCTTCATTGGTCATCCAACAGTAAGAAATTGCACTGGACACTGGGGAATGAATACTTCACCGAAGAACTTACAGATAGATTCTTATTCCTTGAAGGAGCAGTAGATAGTATACCACCGATAGATACTGTAGGATTGAAGATCAACCTCACAGTAGACATGGATAAACCTACTGGTAAAATCGCACTTAGAAATGCGAAGATAATCACTATGGAAGGAGACCAAATCATAGAAAACGGAACCGTGCTCATAGATGGTAATAAGATCGCTTACGTAGGGGATGGAAAAGGACTAAGACTGGATAGCAACACTAAAATAATCGATCTAGAAGGAAAGACTATTATGCCAGGAATCATCGATGTGCACGCTCACCTTGGGGCATTTCGTGGAGGAATCAGTCCACAGAAGCATTGGCAATATTATACCAATCTAGCTTACGGAATAACAACCACACATGATCCATCTGTAAATACGGAGATCACATTCGCACAATCAGAAATGGTAAAATCTGGAGAAATGGTCGGGCCGAGGATATTTAGTACTGGTACGATCCTCTATGGCGCAGATGGTGACTTCAAAGCTGTGATCAATAATCTAGAAGATGCAAAATCTGCTTTACGAAGAACAAAAGCGTATGGTGCATTCAGTGTAAAGTCATACAATCAACCAAGAAGAAATCAAAGACAACAAATCATAGAAGCTGCACGACAGTTGGGAATCAGAGTCGTACCAGAAGGCGGATCTTTCTTCTATCATAATATGAGTATGGTCGCTGATGGTCATACGAGTGTAGAGCACAATATCCCCGTGGCTCCATTATATAAGGACATCATAGATTTCTGGTCAGCAACAAATACCAGTAACACTCCTACCCTAATCGTAAACTATGGTGGATTGAATGGTGAATATTACTGGTACCAAAATACAAAGGTGTGGGAAAAGGATAGATTACTGACTTTCACTCCACGACCAATCATAGATTCTAGATCAAGACACAGAACTATGGCACCCCAAGAGGAATATGACAATGGACACATCCTTACTTCTCAATCGTGTAAAAAACTACAAGATGCAGGCGTAAACATCAACCTTGGTGCTCATGGACAGATCCAAGGATTAGGTGCTCACTGGGAATTATGGATGTTAGGTCAAGGAGGAATGACCAACATGCAAGCCCTTAGATCGGCCACAATGAATGGTGCCGAATATCTGGGAATGGACAAAGAAATTGGATCCATAAAAGAAGGAAAACTGGCAGATATCATAGTCATAGACGGTGATCCATCCACGAACCTCATGGATACTGAAAATGTAATCTACACCATCATAAATGGAAGAATATACGATGCCGCAACCATGAATGAAGTAGGAAACAATCCAACCAAAAGATCAAAATTCTATTGGGAAATGGAAGGAAGTGGAAATGCATATCCATTCTTCGAAGAGACAAATAGTTTTATGGAGACACAATGTGGATGCAGGCATTAAAGTTAGTTGATGAGTCTTTGAGTTGATGAGTTGATGAGTTTTTTGGAACGTTCAATATTGAAAGATCATTGAGCAGCTGCGATCGGTCCAGAGATTTTGTATAGCAATTTATAGAATTTCGGCCAAAACTCGTCGGTGAACTGTCTTCAAGCACTAAAATTTTCTTGCATAGAATGATCTAACTATCCAAAAGTCGAACAGTCGAACGATCGAAAAGTACAACGGTCGAAAAATCGACTAGTCTAAACAAAAAAAACAAAAAATGTCAACCCATATTCCATTCATTCATAACTATTGCGACAGGTGGTGCGAACGATGCCCCATGACATCTCGATGTGCTATCTATGTCCCTAGTGAAGAAGGAGCGTTAAAGAAAAACACGGACGATGAGAATGAGGAACTATGGAAAAGTGTTGGCGAAAACCTACTGAAAGCAGCAGCAATAATCTCAAAAGAAATAGAGAAAAGAGGTATAGTTATTACTGAAGAAGACAACCTCAGAGCGGCACAAGAACTAGAGGATAAAATGGAATTCACTGATAATCATGAGTTGACCCAGCTGAGTGAACAATACTGGACAGAAGCCCGACCAATATTAAAAGAAATCAACTTGGAGAGGTTCGGGGAAAAATCACTCCAAGAAGTAGAACTAGGCATAAAAGAAGAAACGCAACAACATAAACTATTTGAGCAAGTAGAGGTGAATCTTGAAATCATACACTTCTATCTTTTCTTTATCAATATGAAATGTAAAAGAGCACTATCTGGATTGCATAACGTCTTAGAAAATGGAGCAGAGGAACAAGAAGAGTTTGACATTCCAAATGACATGCTTGGGTCAGCAAAGATAGCACTCATCACTACTAGAAGATCTATTGGAGCATGGGCACTGATGATGGAACATAATATATTTTCGGAAGACAAGGCATTACCATTACTCGCTAAATTGCAGAGAATAGAAAGTATGATTCAACGTTATTTTCCTGAAGCATCGGCTTATAGGAGACCTGGGTTTGATGATTAGTTTGTTCATATACTTTCTTCCGCAACCTCATTCTTCTCCAACTCACTAGATTAAGTCTTGTAATTAACTAATTGCTAAAACATGATACTTTTGATGATGATAATATTTGTAAAAGTAGTACTGTTTTTAACCTAATCTTCCGCTCGCCGCTCAGGCTTTCATTTTTGGCTTGATCCAAAAACGAAACAAAAAAATCAAGGCCGTACTTTGTGTTTAACGCATTTTAAATTACCATTTGCCTAAAATCAAAAAACTCACCTCCTATTGTCGGTTCAAACAGTTTTGATTTTTTGACGTCAAATTGCAATCTAAAATACTACACAAACTAATGCCATTTAAAACTGTGCAAGCAAGCTAATTTCTATGTTTTAATTGATGTTATTCAAGTCTTTTAACTCATTACTAAAACCGGAAGATAACATAATAAAAATAACGTTATCCAAAAACAGGTATTTCATCTAATTCACTTCCAAGCTTAATCATCTCTTCTTCCACATCGAAATCGTTTTGTAGTCCCAACCAAAAGTTTACAGATGTTCCAAAATATTTCGATAGTCTTATTGCAGTATTCGCTGTTATTCGTATTCTGCTTTTAATTATCTGACTGGTTCTTGTTTGAGGGATACCGATATCTTTTGATAGCCTATATGCACTAATGGCCATAGGTTTAAGAAACTCTTCCAATAAAACCTCACCGGGATGTATATTCGCCAATTTACCCATGATAATCTTCTATTTTAACTTGTTCAGCATTATGGTTTATCCATTCAAAAGTGAACCTCCATTGCCTATTTATTCTTATTGAATAAAGGCCTCTAAGGTCTCCTTTCAATTTCTCCTATCTATTCGCTGGAGGAATTCTTAAGTCATTTATATTCTGTGCATTATTTAGCATCCTCAATTTTCTTCTTGCAATGGATTGCATTTCGTTTGGCAATTTACTCGAAAAGCTTCCTTTCCAGATCTTTTCAGCTTCGCTATCTTGAAAGGAGTTTATATTTATTTAAAAATACTAACGTTAAACGTTAGTAACAATATTCATTATTCCACAGCTCGAAGAGAAATTATGCTAGTAAGTAAAAAAGGTCCTAAATTTGAATGCCCCTCCACAAGCGGATGTACCATACGCCAAAAATTCCCCAAACCTAAAGGTCGAAAATCGGATTCTTTTTGTGATAAGCCGTTTTTATAAGAACATCTTTTTTTTACCCCGATAATAAGCATTGGAAAATCTAAATAATCAATTAATAATCTCTCCCTACCCCAACTCACTAAATTAAATATATTCCATATGTTTACAATTGAAAACTAACAATCAAAAATGCGGTACTTCGTAAGGTGTAAATATAATGGGACTGACTTCCACGGCTGGCAAGCTCAAAAAAACACACCTGATACTATACAAGGTAATATAGAAAGAGCACTTCATGTCTTTCTGCCAGACAATCCCGAGATAATAGGATGCGGTAGGACAGACGCTGGAGTACATGCATCAGAGTACTATTTTCACTTCGATAGCATAGCGTTTGATCTTGGATTGATGAAGTATAAGCTGAATAGCATTCTTCCTTTTGCGATTATAATAACTAATGTAATCATAGTCCATGATGATGCCCATACTCGATATGATGCTAATAAGCGAGCTTACACCTATCATATCGTTGCAGAGCGGGATCCATTCAGACAATGGACAACACACCGATTTCCCCTATTAGAAAAAATAAAACTACACGATCTTAATAAAGCTGCCAAACTTCTCTTGGAATATGAAGACTTCGAATCATTCTGTAAAAATGGATCCGACGAAAAGCATAAAAGGTGTACCATGTACCGAAGTGAATGGATACAAACTGATGTAGGATATACCTATCATGTGGAAGCTAATCGTTTCCTAAGAGGCATGATACGGCTAATCGTAGGGATGTGTCTAAATGTAGCAAGAGGCCAAGTAACAATAGAGGAAGTAAAGTACGCAATGGACAACAGGAAGAGATTAGAAAAAGATTGGAGTGTTGCTGCTAGAGGCCTGTTTTTAAGCAAGATAGAATATCCGTTTATTCAGAATGGATTGTATCATAAAGATGATTGAACATAATGGTTGATTTTCTTGATGCAATAAAATTTTAAACAAATGAAATACAAATGCATAATTTTTGACTGTGATGGCGTACTTGTCGACAGCGAGAAAATATCAAGTAAAGTACTAGTCGATATGGCTAATGCTCTTGGTGCAACGATTGATATGGAGTATGCTGAACTTAACTTTACGGGTAAGTCCCTAGAAAGTGTCTTTCTAATCATCGAAAATCTAACAGGCAAAAAACTTCCTGAAAATCACGAGCGAGATTATAGAGATCAAACTTTTGAAACTTTTAAGTCCGAACTCCAACCTATAAAAGGAATTCATAAATTACTAGATGGAATTTCAGTTCCTTTTTGTGTCGCTTCTAATGGCCCAGTAGATAAAATGTTACTGAACCTATCGATTACGAATCTTCTCGATAAGTTCGAAAATAGAATATTCAGTGCTTATCAGATTAAGAGATGGAAGCCAGATCCAGAATTATTCTTACATGCAGCCAAAGAGATGGGATTTACACCAAGCGAATGTGTCGTTATCGAAGATAGTATGGCAGGTATAAAAGCAGCCCGAAAAGGAGGTTTTGATGTCTTCGGATTCGCCAATAAACATAATAGTGAGGATTTCGAAAAAGAAGGAGCAACTGTCTTTTATGAAATGGAAAACTTAATCGAATTATTGAATAATAATTGAAATTAGAATCACTCACTTAATATAAAAAATCAGCAAATTATTGTATCGACCCAAAACCGAATACGCTAAGCAAAAAATAAACTTACCATGAAAGAATTACCAAAACGAATCACCCTTATTGGAGCTGGGATCATGAGTGCTACATTAGGTATCCTCATCAAAAAATTAATGCCAGATTCTATCATTGACATATACGAAAGGTTAGATAAAATCGGTGCAGAAAGTTCTGATGCATGGAACAATGCAGGTACTGGTCATTCGGCTTTTTGCGAACTCAATTATACACCAACCAATGAAGATGGATCAATCAATATCGATAAAGCTGTAAAAATTGGAGGCCAATTCGAAGTCTCAAAACAATTCTGGTCGTATCTAGCCGAGTCTGACATGGTCGACACTAAGGTTCCGTTTATAAATGACATCGATCATATGAGTTTTGTCTGGGGTGCAGACAATGTAGAATTCCTAAAAAAGCGATATGCGGCACTTACTCAACATGCCATGTTTGAAGATATGATCTATTCAGAAGATCATGACCAAATCGCAAAATGGACTCCGCTGATGATGAAAAACAGAGAGATCAATGAGCCTCTCGCTGTTACAAGAATGGAAATCGGAACGGATGTAAACTTTGGAGCTGTAACCAGAGATATGATCGGATATTTGAAAAATAGTGATAATGTAAATATCCACCTTGCGCATGAGATCCAAGACCTAACGCAAACCGATGATGGAAAATGGGCTATTGACATTGAGAACTTAGAAACCAAAAAAGAATTTACAGCAGAGGCTGACTATGTATTTATTGGAGCTGGCGGTGGGTCTCTCATTCTATTAGAAAAATCTGACATCCCAGAAGGGCGAGGTTATGGAGGCTTTCCAGTCAGTGGTCAATGGTTAAGATGTGATAATCCTGAGGTAATCGCTAAACATGAAGCAAAAGTCTACGGCAAGGCATCTACAGGCTCACCTCCCATGTCTGTTCCTCACTTAGACACAAGAATAATAGATGGTCAGAGATGCTTATTATTTGGCCCATACGCTGGATTCTCTACTAAGTTTCTCAAAAATGGTTCTTATTGGGATCTGCCATTATCCATTGAGATGCATAATGTTTGGCCTATGCTTTCTGCGGGTCTAAACAATATTGATCTTACTAAATATCTGGTAGAACAGGTATTCCAATCAATGGATGATCGATTAGATTTCCTCAAGTTATATTATCCAGAAGCTAACGCAGATGATTGGAAGTTAGAAATTGCAGGACAGCGAGTTCAAATAATAAAAAAGGATGAAAAAGATGGAGGGGTACTCAAATTTGGAACTGAAGTAGTAACAAATGAGGACACAACCTTATCAGCGTTATTAGGAGCTTCTCCAGGAGCGTCGACTTCCGTTTCTATTATGATCGATGTACTTAAAAAGTCGTTCCCAGATCATATGGAATCTGAAGAATGGATATCAAAAATGGTAGAAATGATTCCTACTTATGGTAAATCGTTAGTGGATGATAGAGCACTACTCCATAAAACAAGAAATAGAACTACACGTGCATTGAAATTGGAATCAGAAAGTTAATTTTAAAAGGATGCTTTAGAAGTCCGATTGTTCGTATATAACATATAGAATGCATGTGGTAACATTAAAAAAGTCATTCCCGAAAAAGGAATCATATATACACCGATAAGTACAATTATCAAATAAGCCCAAATAAAGTTTTGAGGCAATGACCCTGTTGTCTTTTCTATATAACTGACCAATATCCCCAAAGGAATCATTATCAATCCAAAATAGACAAACCAAAAAGCCGCAAAACTCTCAAAATTCATAACCCCATTCAATAGAGGAAACTCTTTTAAACCGTCACTTATCTTGAAAAATAAATTGCTCGCAAAACCTAAGAATTGACTTCCAAATGCAAAAGGGCTAACTCCTAGAATTGTGTGAATAACCCCTAAGAAGATTAAAAAATTGCCGTTTGAAAATTTCATATTTATATTATTGCTCTTGGTGATTAAGTATACAACAACAATCTTAAACTTCTGTTTTTACTTTATTTATTCCTAAAATATTCAATAAGCTCATCGGTAAAAAGAAAACCCATTCGTCATCTAGCAAATTATAGTAAAACAGAGCGGCAATAGAAGCTAAACGAGATGATAAATTCAAATATCTAACAAATTTTATAGCTTCAACATTGATGCATATTTTTTAAAAATATATTATTTACTTATCTTATATACGGACATGTAGATATATATTTCACTTATCAACAAACTAAATGCCGTATATTTAACGTATTGTTATAGTAGCAAGACAAATAAACATGCGAAAGACCTTACTTTTACTTATCATATCCTTCATATCACTGGGACAGATTTACGGACAAACAGGAATCGAAATCTGTGACAATGGAATAGATGATGATCTTGATGGCTTTATTGATCTTAATGACAGTAAATGTGAATGTGGAAACGAATTGCCATCTTCATTGATACCAAATCCATCATTCGAAGAGAGAACTTGTTGTCCAGTAGCAAACGAAATGTTGAATTGTGCTGTGGGCTGGGTTCAAGCTTCCGCACCTACAACAGACTATATTAACACATGTAGTGGCTACCTTGGCAATACTAGCATTCCAGCTTTTGCTCCTCTGCCTCTGGCTGATGGACAAGGTGCTGTTGGATTCCGAGATGGACAATCAAATGTTGGCTCAAGCTACAAGGAATATGTAGGCGCATGCCTTACAGAAACCATGCGAGCTGGAGTAGATTATAGATTACAATTCTTTGTAGGTTTCAGAGATAATGTGATAGGAAGTAAAAGTTTGGACATTGCCATTTTTGGAGGGACGACTTGTAGTCAGTTACCATTCGGAGGGGGAAGCACATCTATTGGTTGTCCAGCAAATACCGCAACATATGACCAGATTGATATCCAATTCGTCAGTGGATCTAATGAGTGGGTCTCAGTAGAATTTGAATTTACACCAACGAAGGACTATGAAGTGTTTATTATAGGGCCAAGCTGTGCCGCGAACCCCAACACTCAATTTAGCCCATATTTCTATTTAGACGGACTCACACTTGCGGAGACATCATCCTTCGGTGTACCATTCGAAAGTGTAGAAGGCAGTATTTGTAATGATGACCTTGTCCTCTCAATCGAACAAAATCCTGAACAAACCTATCAATGGTATAAAGATGGGATTGCCATCATTGGAGAAACAAACAACACACTTCCTCTTAAGAACATTCCAGAAACGGAAGGAACATACCTAGTAATAATCAATGTTGACGATGGCTGTATATCTTCCAAAACCTATGTAGTCCGAATACCGCCTTACTACGCGGATCAGGCAGCCTCTATCTGTGAAGATGATGTGTATAATATCGAAAATACAGAATGGAATGAATCAGGAATATACCAAACAACAATATCTGCAGTAGATGGATGTGATTCAATTATAACTTTAGAATTGACAGTGATTCCAACTACCTATTCCTCGTTAGAAGAATCTTTCTGTGAAGGAGATACTTTTAATTATCTAGATGTACAAGCTATATCAGGAGGAATATACGATGCGACACTCACTAACTCCAATGGGTGTGACAGTATAATATCCATATTCCTTGAAGAAATACCGGCGACTGACGGGATAGAGATTACTCCAATAGTTGAGGTGCTTCTAGGTGATATCATCGACTTAGAACCAGATACATATGATCCACAATTAATATCGTTTTCATGGCTTGATACAGACAATAATATACTAGGTAATGAACCTCTTCTCGAGGGAATACAGCCCTTCGCACCCGATACATATACGATTACAGGAGAAGATCAATACGGATGCGATGTAGCAGAAGAGGTAATGATTCGAATTGACCGTTCTTCAGTTAATATATATACGCCAAATATTTTTTCTCCTGATGAGAATAATATAAATGACTTCTTCAGATTTCAATCAGGTAAAGCACTGGTCTCTGTCGAACAATTTGTAATTTTTGACCGATGGGGCAATGTCGTTTATGACAATAGAAACATAACTGATTTTGATAATCTTAAAGGATGGGATGGCCTTATTAAAGGGAAAGAAGCGACACAAGGTGTATATGGTTGGATGATAAAAGCTACATTTATTGATAATACTACATCCGTATATAGTGGAGATTTGACTCTTGTCAGGTTCTAACAGAATAACCATCCAACTTTATGCTATGTAAGCGCACTATTCTTCACTTTGGGATATTAAATCAAAAAAATCTATCATTCAATTGGATTCAAAAACTTTTGAATAATCATTTTTGTTTATCTTTCAATTCTCAACCGTAAATTAAACAAGTTATGCTATCAAAGAAAATGCAAGAAGCGCTCAATGAGCAGATAAGAATAGAAGCGGAATCATCTCAAGTATATCTTGCTATGGCTTCTTGGGCAGAAATACAACCTGGAATCGATAACGTGACATCATTCTTCTATAATCATAGTGATGAGGAAAGAATGCATATGCTCAAGCTTATTCATTTTGTTAATGAAAGAGGAGGATTTGCTTCTGTGCCAGCTTTACCGCAACCACCATTGACATTTCCATCTATCAAACATGCTTTCAAAGAACTTCTCAAACATGAAATATTTGTTTCGGAAAGTATAAATAAGGTGATCGACATCGCTTTAGAAGAGAAGGATTATGCGACACATAATTTCCTACAATGGTATGTTGCTGAGCAAATTGAAGAAGAAGCGCTAGCAAGAACCATGAATGATAAATTAGAATTAATAGGCGACGACAAAGGAGGCATGTATCTATTTGATAGAGATATATTAGCCATCAGCTTGGCTGCTGAACAAAAAGCACTTTAAGTATTATTGATTCCTCAAGACAACACACATTCAATATTCCCGTTTTATTTCATGATACGCCACTAAATAATATGAATTGTAAAAAGTAAATATTAATGAACACACTCAAAAGATCAATCTTATCCTTAGTATTCCTTTCTGTTTCTATCATGGCATTTGGTCAATTTGGAGCTAGAGTCAAATATAATATCAACACCTTTTCTGATTTTGATAAATACATAGATGAGAACACTAGTGGTAATAATGATAAGATATTTGCATCTAATATTGGCGTAGGATTAGATTATTGGTTTAGACTCAAGAAATATAGAATTGAGTTTTTGCCAGAAGTGCACATGGGCTTAAAATCAAGCAGCTCTTTCGAAAGCAATGCAACTGCTACAGATTTTTCCTATTTCGGATTTAACTTCAATACTCAGATATATCTATTTGATCTTGAAGGAGATTGCGATTGTCCAACATTTTCTAAACAAGGTCCTTCTTTGAGCAAAGGCTTCTTTTTTAATGTTTCACCAGGCGTAATATATAATTCATTAGAAATAACCACTGAACTCCTAGATCCTGCTGTAAAAACGGATCAAGTAAACTTTAAAATAGGTATAGGAATAGGCTACGACATTGGAATAAGTGATCTGTTTACAATTACTCCTATGTTCAATTATAACCTGGCCCCTGGGCTAGATTTTGATGGATTACATAACATTGGGAATTCATCCCAATTCATACCGTTAATAGATAGTGGCTTAAATCAGTTACAATTTCAGATAAGATTTGGTTTTAGACCAGATTATGTAAAAAGTTATGGTAGACGGTGATAATATGCATCTTTCTTATAGATACATATTATTTTTTCCAAGCAAATGTATTTAATATTTGATCAATATCTTCAGATACAAAATCTAATACAATCTTTGTAGAATCGGGATTTACTGCCGAATTGAAATAAAGAGATGCTCTTACAAAATGACTTGTCGTATCCGTAAGGAAGAAGTTGATTGGTGATGCTACTGGTCCTTCGAGATTAAACATTAGGCCTTTAACTCCATTCTTATTTTCAATCAATGCTTCTTCTGTATACTCTGACATTGCATTGTGCTCTTCTACGATTTTGAATGCATCTGTTACAAGTTTCTCTAATGTATTCTTTCCTTCTATCTTAGTATAACTAAAATGGATTGATGTATTTAGCTCCTTTATTTCTAAATCAAACCAACAAGGATCTTTTGCCTTTTCACCGAAAAAACTAATTCCAGTCTTTATTGATGCATACTGTGGTTTCTGAAAAGTAAAATGACATGCTTCGTAAGTAAATTCTTCATAGGCCCGACTAGGAAAATCAACTCGCGGAAACATCTTAGGCTTTGGCGTGTATACTCCTTCTTCTTTACATGAGTATAGCAGAGTAAGCAACAATATGAATATCAATCCTCTTTTCATTCCTTAATTCTTAGATTTATCTTCTCAATCCTCCTTTTTGAAACGGATACAATCTTAAATAAGATATCTCTGTACTCGACTTCCGTTTCGATTTTAGGTATTGCTCCTGTCATTTCTATGATTAAGCCAGCCAATGAATCAGACTCTCCCTTTTCATTGTCAAAATAATAACTATCAACTCCAATAATTCGACAAACATCATTTAGTAATGATTTACCTTCGAAGATATAATTTCCATCACTTAGTTTCACATATTCTACTTCATCCTCTTCATCGAATTCATCTTTGATGTCTCCAATAACTTCTTCCATCACATCTTCTAGAGTAACGATACCAGCACTACCTCCATATTCATCCACTACGATAGCAATGTGTGTTCGCTTCGATTGAAACTCTCTAAGCAGTTCATCAATTTTTTTTGATTCAGGAACATATAACACACTCTTTCGAATAAGATCAACCCATTTAAAATCCTTTGTCTCACTATACGAACCTATAAGATCTTTTACATATAGAATTCCTTCGATTGTATCAAAGTCTTCATTATAAACAGGAATCCTCGAATATCCAGTTTCCTTAATGACATCCATGACTTCGTTGAACGGTGTAGTGATATCAATAGCGGTTACATCTACCCTACTTTTCATTATTTGCTTAGTAGATACATCCCCGAATTTCACAATACCTTTTAGCATATCGGCTTCCTCTTCAGAACTTTCATCATCAGAACTTACTGTGAGATCAATTGCTGCATCTAAGTCTTCTTTACTCGTATTAGATTGATAGTTTTCTGATCCTGTAATTCGACCTTCTAGTCTATTAGACCAATTCACAAGTATTCTACTTAGTGGTCCAAATACCGTATTCAGAAATGTTAATGGGCCCGCCATTATCCTGGAGAACTTCAGATTATTAAGATTTGCATACAGTTTTGGTGCTATCTCACCGAATAATACCAATATAAATGTGACTCCAATAACCGTTAATAGAAACATAAAGACACTGGCCAACCATGCCGCATCTCCCATCCATGCAAATCCATGCTCATGAAACCAATCACCAATTACAGATAAATTCTCAGGGCCTATAAATTCTTTTATCAAATAATCTGAAAGAACAACAATGGCAATATTTACAAAATTATTGGCGATTAGTATTGTTGCCAGAAGGGTCCTAGGTTTCTCTTTGAGACTAATTATTCTATTCGATGAAGCGGAACCTTCATCTTGAAGATCAATCATCTGGGAAGGTGAAAGCGAGAAATATGCCACTTCACTTCCAGAAATAAGAGCAGAAGATAATATCAATAATAGCAACAGAAATAATGATAACATCATACCTGAAGACCCAAGAATAAAAAGCGAACTAGCGCATATGTATATAAGTTCCGAGGGGGGTTCTACGTCCAATTTATTTTGTGTTTTAGATTAAATTTATAAACAAGTATGATATTGCTTTATCAAATTTACGGTTCATTATTTTTAAAATGGCAAATCATCCTCTGGCATAGCCGCAGGTGCTTCCGATTGTGGTGCTTGTGGAGCTACTGGTGTCGGTTGAGCCTGTGGAGTTGGGGTTACTGGTGTTTGTGCTAGTGGCGCACCCGCTGGAGCTATTGGTTTAGTGACAGCAGGTTCATTCATTGAGTTAGGAAATCCAGATGCTCCCTGTCCTGATCCTTCCTTCTTTTCTAAAATTTGAAAATTATTAGCAACAACCTCTGTCGTCCTTCTTGTCTGACCTTGTTGGTCTTGCCATTTTCTAGTAGTAAGTTTTCCTTCTATGTATACCATCTTACCTTTTGTCAATAATCTCTCTGCAAGCTGAGCTAATTGCCTCCACATTATGATGTCATGCCATTCGGTAATCGTTTGATACTCTCCAGCTTTATCTTTATATCTTTCATTCGTTGCTATTGAAAACTTGGCTACTGCCGCACCATTTTCTAAATGACGAACTTCTGGATCTCCTCCTAGATTTCCGATAAGCATTACTTTATTGAGCATAGTCTCTATTTCTAATATTGTTAATTATTCAATATAATTGATAAAAAAGTAAATATATCAATCATTGGTTCCCAAATGGATTATACTACAAATGTCAATATTTTTAATGGATTTGCAAAACTTAGTTTTCCCCATTATTAAGTATTAAAATTTCAACCTTATTTTAAGTGACTATTTATAAACTCTGTAGTCTACATTAAGTTGGGCTATTCTTTGTAATACACAAGAGAATCATCCTTAAGAATAACAGATCAAACCATAAAATAAAAAACTTAATGTTAGATATTAATATACAATTTTCGAAACTAGTCAAAACAACATTTATAATAGCAATAGCAATCATTATAAGCTGTCAATCAGGGATTTCGCAAAGATTTAACTCCTTAGTTGGAATTAAATTAGGATATGAGACTGCAGCTGTTTCAGCTAAAATTGCACTTGATGAAAAAAACTACCTAGAAGGTTCGTTTGGTATAATGACACCACAACCTGAGTATACTGTTGGGCCCAGCATATCTTACCACCGTCACATTGCACTTAATGAAAGTAAAGATTTTCAACTATACTTTGGTGCTGGAGGGAAAGCTGCAATTGGAGATGCTCCTGGTTTTGGAGTGGGTGTTGACATTGGACTTATCTACATCTTTAAAAAAATAAGTCTTGGTTTAGATCTCAACCCAAGTTATTTCTTCAACGAAGCTCTTGGCTTTAAGCCTTTATATGGTATTAATTTGAGGTGGGTAAATGATTAAAAATCCTTTAATCATCATACGTATAAAAGATCCTGAATGTTGACTGTCGTACTGAAAGTATATGGTCGTTCGTCAAAGTTTATAAAAGCTACAGCTCTAAAATCAAATCATTTTTTAGCATAAGGCGTTTTTATGCAAAATTATTTTTTTATGACCCCGACACAAGCATCGAAGTATTTAAGTATTTAAAAAACTGATATCATAATTCGTATTTCGTACTTGGCTGTTCTATCTTCGCAATTAAGAAAATTCTGATAGTTTGACATTCGATGCAATAATTAAAGACCTTAAATCACAAAAGTACAGTCCTATTTACCTGTTGCATGGTAATGAGCCTTATTATATTGATAAGATATCAAACTATATAGAAAAGAATGTGCTAAATATTGGGGAACAATCCTTCAATCAAGCCATTTTATATGGTAAGGACACAGAATTCAAGACGGTAGTAGATGAAGCCCGTCAATACCCTATGATGGCTAGCCATAGAGTTGTGGTTATTAAGGAAGCTCAAGACATGAGATCACTAAAAAACTTAGCGGCCTATGCAGAAAACCCTTCTCCTCAATCTATTTTAGTCATCAATCATAAGTATAAAAAATTTGATTCCAGAACAAAATTGGCCAAAGCAATTAAGGCAAATGGAATACTATTTGAATCCAAGAAACTATATGATAATAAAGTCCCTGGTTGGATAAGCACCTACCTCTCAGATAAAGGTATAAATATAGCTCCTGATGCTTCTATGATGGCCGCAGAGTTCTTAGGTACTGATCTTAATAAGATCGCTAATGAAATGGACAAAGTAATTGTCAACCTCAAAGGTCAAAAATCAATCTCTGCTGAAATGATAAAAGAGATGGTTGGGATAAGCAAAGACTATAATGTATTTGAACTACAAAAGGCCATTGGAACCTTGGATACTGAAAAGGTATTTAGGATTGTCAATTATTTTGCAGCCAATGAAAAAGCAAATCCATTAGTAATGGTTCTTTCTAATCTATATGGATACTTTCTAAAAGTATATACTGCCGCATATCATTCTAAAAAAAGTGATAATGAGCTAAAAACACTATTAGGTCTTCCGACTCCATACTTTGTAAAAGATTATAGAATAGCTGCCAAGAATTTTCATGGCCAGAAACTAATTAACATATTCGATGCACTAAAAGACGCCGACTTAAAATCGAAAGGCGTGGGGGCTAGAAATATGAATTCAAGAGAAGTATTAAGAGATCTGATGTTAATTGTGTTTTACAGCTAGTTTTACCTTAGTAAGGTTATCCTATTTCATCATAATCCCTCGGCTTACGAGTCAATCAACTCGTACCTTACACTTTCCTACCCTTTCCAAACGCAGAACCAGCAAACGCAGCTATCGCAGTCAAAAACGTATCGATCATAAGATACAGAGGTGGGAAATCATAAGTAAAATTAACTACAAATACAATTGAGAATATTATACTGCCGGTAACAATACCTGTAGTAAATCTTGACTTTTTAGAAATGAGAGAAGTTATAAGCGTACCTAAAAGTGCTCCAAGTACATGTGATGCAATTATCATAACAAAGGCTGCATCAGGTAATCCATTGAAGTAAGTGTTCATATCTTGTGAGATCATCCAAGTCAGATGCTCCGGAAAAGGATAGTAGGAAAAAATCACTACTCGAAATATCGTTATTATTAACATCCCAACTCCTAACCCTGCCAATATTGACAATATTTTTCTACCCACTCTTATCTCTTTGATTGATTACATTGGCAAAGAAACATGATATTCTCTTAACGATTAACATCTTATATAGATAAATATTATCACCATACGTATGTACTTGATTAGCATATAGGTAGTCGAAATTATAAATTAATCTATCTTTCAAGTCTATTTTTGGCCCGACCTCTCAATTTATTAGCTCGCAGTTAAAGAAGTAATTATCTATAGAGTTGAACAAAGACTTAAATAAAAGAAGCCCCTCTACAAATTAATGCAGAAGGGCTATATATTCTAAACTCAAATTGAGTTGTAGTTCTTATCTTACTACGATCATTTTCTTTGTAGCTGTAAATTCGCCACTCTCAATCGTATAGTACAATACTCCAGTCACTCCAAGATCAGCTGCATCTAATGGTAAGATGTTCATTCCTTGTATTCCTATAGTATTTACACTTTTCAATAATTTACCAGTTACATCAGTTACAGTAAATGTTACCGCTCCTTCCTCTGCCAATTCAAATCTGATCATCGTTTGATCTTTGAACGGATTCGGTTCGTTTTGGAACAAGTTATTCGCTGCATCCGCTGTGATAACACCTCTTGTACTGATTACTACTTCTCTGATTTCCATACCTGCATCGAGCGTAGTCGAAACGCTTGCATCGAGCGTAGTCGAGATGTATGCTTCAGCCGCCGTTACTTTTGATGTTACTTCTATCATCTCTGATAATTGTCCATCCTCAGTCGCAGTGAATACCATCACGAATACTGACTCATTCTCTGTAGCTGTCTTAGCAGTTCCATTATGGTAACTTACTGTTACTATTTCGTTGCTCAACATTCCTACATTCGCTTCTGTCATCTCGATTACTCCACTTGTTACTTCTGACATTTCTAAGCCATTCAATTCCATTGTGAACTGATATCCATATACATCTCTGAAATCGGCACTTGTAAAGTCTACCTCTACTCTATCGCCAGTTTTTACAGCTCTGTCTTCTATCATCAATTCTAATGTATTAGAACTTCTTACTTCAATGTTTTCATTGCCTTGTACATTTACAATCGCATTATCTGTAACATCTCCCACTTTCACAGCAACCATGTTGTTGTCCATCATGTCACTTTGTAAGTTTTCAATCTCGATTGTGTAATCGATAGTCTCTAGATCTAAATCCATATCTAAATCCTGTGCACCATTTACAAATCTCCATGAATCATTCGTCGGTAGATCAGTGATTACTCCTAAGATTAACTTTCTTAATTGAGATAGATCACTTGCTTTGATTTTGTTGTCAGCATTGATATCAGCCGCAATCAATTTGTAAGGACTATCTAAACCCTCTAATCCTAAGATATGTCTTTGGATTTTTACTAAATCCAAAGTACTTACACCGTTCAAGTAATCTATATCCTTGATTGCTGATAATTCGTAATCAGCATTCATAGGTAGATCTTCAAAAGCAAAACTACCATCCGCTAAATAAGTTAATGGATATTCTGGTAATGCACTCATCAAGTTTATCTCTACATCAGCAACAGATAATCCAGCTGCTGTTTTAATTTTCCCAGCGATCATTGGTCTGTTTCCATCTCCTCCAGAACATTTGAATATTTCTACATCTCCTATATCTCCTTTTTGGACAAATGATTCGTAGTCTTCATCATAATCAATGATAATATCTGTTGTATAGTTAGGATCATTTGGATCTTCACTAGAGTTATTTCCATCAACATTCATTCCTTGCATTCCGTAGAACAATCCTCCTTGTCCATCTTCGAAGTAATTCATACTCGACCATACTAACTCGTCACATCCTTCTATTGATGAACCAACTGAAGTTGGACCAAAATCAACACCTCCAGCAGTATTTTCTCCTGGTACAGCTGCTATACTTGGGAAATCATCTGTAACAAACCCTCCTACAAAATATTGTAATTCCATACTCCAAGCTCCTCCATTAAGATCATATCTCAATGTTTTAGAAGTATGAGCTCCTGTCGTGAACTTCGTTCCTCTCTCAGCGAATATCATCTGATTACCCGCTGTATTAAATGCGATATCAGAAATTCTAAGACCAGTACCCATTATGTTATCAAATTCTAATGACTCACTTCCTACACTTGGGAAACTTCCATCTGCGTTCAACGAAATACTGTACATTTCTCTTGTTGTTCCATCTACTTTTGCAAAGTATAGTTTCTTAGCTCCATCTTCTTTATTAAGACCGATTCCCCATACTTGCTCTCCTGCAGATACGATTCCAGCAGAACCGTTATCAGCTGTCCAAGGATCGTATGTTTCCATTACTACTCCTGCATCATTAATTCTGTATACCATTCCATCCTCTAGATTAGATGCGTATAACATGCTGTTATCTGCACAGTATGCGATATTTCCGATTCCATTCAATGCTCCTCCAGTATTCGGAAGATCTACAAATGGTGTCGCAATAAAGTTACTACTTGCAGTTGCTTTGAATATTTGTCCTGGTCCATATGGATCAGTATCAAATCCTGTATCATACACATCTGAAGCTGCTAAATATACATTCTCATTATCATCAATTGCAATACCGAATATTTGACCGATCTGATCAATTGTCCAGTTTGATGGATGGATTGATGTGATACTTGTTCCAAAATCAGATCCAAATGGTGCATTTTCTGTATTGCTAATATTGTAAATAACTCCTACAGCTCCTTCATTGTCATAATCTGCATTACATGTTCCTACTGCCCATCCTGTATATTCAGTTGGATCGCAAGTACATGCATCTATTGGATCCGGTTCTTCTTCGCCATCACATCCATTATCAATCAATGTTAAGTATACAATTGCAAAATCTGAATTTCCTTTCTCATCCCATACATATACTTTTACTTCCACTGGACTATTTGCAACATCAGCTTGAGTAAATGTCATACTACTAGATTGACTAGCATCATTATATAGATTGTCATCTTCCGGTGCTACATCTGTAAATGTATATCTCAATGCATCCTGGTCACTACAGTTATCAAATGACCCTAGATTGAAGTCTATTGCCCAAAGATCAACAGTACAAACTTCTTCCATTACTGCACTACTAACATTTATCATATATGGTGTTGGTGCTTTCTTGTCTACTACCATGAACTCGCTTTCGCATGTTGTCACATTGTTACAGCCATCTGTTACCTTCCAGATTACTTTGTGATTACTCATGCTTCCTTCGATATCTGGAAGTGGGATACTTACTGTTCCCCCATTCGTTGTCGGTGATACATATACATCGCCTATGCCGTTTCCATTTGTATCGTTGAATTGTGTATCAAACGGTGGTAAGAATGATGAGTATTCTAGATCTGCAGTTCCATCTCCCCATAGGTCAATTTCTACTTGCCATTTCAACCAACCTGTTGGACAGTTTGCACTTCCCTCATCCATTGCTGAATTTGTCAATACTATACTTGCCTCACATACGATACCATCATCGTCACTATCTGAGTGATCGTTGATCGCAAACATCTTATCTTCACAATCTTCGATTACTGGCTTCGTCTCATCTGTTACTTTGATCACTTGTGTGTGCTCCCAGATTCCACTTCCATCCCAGAACGGATTGTTTGGCTCGTAATCACACCAGTTAATCACTGTGTATGTATTCACTAACTTATAACATG
>CALKXE010000013.1 GCA_938003955.1 uncultured Saprospiraceae bacterium
AAAGTTTTGGATGAATTTTATGCTGTTAGTTAGGTTTATAGTTGGCAGAGCCAAGTTGAATGCAAGGCACTACCGCAGGAGCGGATAGCGCCAGCGTTGGTGCTTTTTGTAGCTTCTGGTTTTTAGGGGTGGTGCCAGCGAGAAAACTATACTTATAAATATAACGCATTGGATCAAGTAAGGGAAAAAACAATCCCCGGAACTGGAACAGGTTCCTCTACAAACCCTGTTAATCCTGAAAAATCCACAAAAATTTGGTGGGATATTGCTTTTAGACCTAGAGCTATTCAAGATCCAAATGGGCAAATACAAATTTTGAAATACGATAATTATAATCGTACTACTCATGTCTATGATGTTCCAGATGGGACAATTTTAAGTACTACAAGCCAAACTATTGTAAGTGAAAATGCCTTTGAAGAAGATCAAGGAGCATTATTAAATTATAATATATTTGTAACTAATCATACCTGGTTAAAAGAATCACAAAACCGAATTTTAAAAGAAGGAGTAAATGGTTTTGGAGATATGAAATATACCTATAATAATGGTTTCGATGATATTGGTCGTCCAGAAGTAATTGTACAAGATTACAATGCTCCTGACTATGGACAAATCACAACTACTCCAACCTATACAGATGCAGGAGTAGTTACCAAACAAGGAATATTTGTTGTTGGGCCTGAAACAGTAAAGATGACTTATAACTTTGGTTTTGATGATCTTATTCGTCCAGAGCAAACGAAGCTTTTTATTCGAGGGGAAACTCAAATATTATCTCAATTAAAATATAATGGATTAGATCAAGTCCAAACTAAATTTTTAGGTGGGACGGATATTGCGCCTAATTTATTTCTACAAAAAGTAGATTATTTATATGATGCTGCGGGTAAACTAATTCAAATTAATACTCCAGCAGAAGCGGAGTGTTTTGTTGGGCAAGAGTTTTGTCGATTGAGTTTAAGTACTGATATATTGAGTAATCCGATGTCGCCATGTAATGAAGCATCAGAAGTAATATTTGGAGAAAATCAATTTACATTTCCTACAATTATTAATTTTACCGAAAATGGTGCTATTGATTTATTAATAGAATATCTAGAGAAAGGTTTAGATGAAAATGGATTTTTAGGAGAAGTATCCTACGATGCTTCAGCTGGACAAGTGATCATCACCAATACTAATGCAGGAGAAATATTTCTTGTTTTAGAAATTTGTGATAATTCAGATGAGCAAAAAAAGGTTCCATTTATAGTAGAAGAATGTTGTGAGCCAAGTGGATTTAATCCACCTGTTAGTTTAGGAATACCAACTACATTAAATGACGATTTATACTATCAAAAAAATACATATACTGGATGGGATATTACCCGAATTGAATTAGCGTCCGATTGCGTAAGTGGATTATTTAGAAATGATTATACCTACGATGCTAATCATCGAGTAACGATTATGCAGAATAAAATATTTAAGCATCCTGAAATTGTTACAGGACGATATAATACATCTTACCAATATGATTTAGCAGGTAATATTTTGGGATTGAAAAGAGAAGGATTAATTAATGAGGTAAATGGAGTACCTAATTATGGAATAGTAGATAATGTACCTGAAGGTAATTACGTCTATGAAAATCAACGTTTAAAGTCTGTTACTGACATAACAAATATTGATAAAGGAATTCTTTCGGGTCTATCCACTTATACCTACGATGATAATGGAAATTTAAAATCTGATACTGGAAAAGAAATAGATTTGATTGAATATAATTTATTAAATTTACCCCAACGTATATTTATTAAGGATGAAGAAATCAAACATGAATATACTTATGATGGAGAGAAAATTCAAAAAATTACCACAGGTACAGATGGAGAAAAACGAGTATATCTTGGAGGTGTGGAATTCGTAGGAGGAGTAGCAGATACTTATAGTCATGGTGACGGAAGAGTTACCTTAAAAGATGAAGTTCATTTTCAGTATAAAATTGGAGACCATTTAGGAAATACAGTTGTTCTTTTTGAAGATAAAAATGGAGATGGGTTAATTGATTCTGAGATTACTGATCCTGAAGATGTAGAGGTCTTACAGAGGAATTTATATTATCCATTTGGATTGGCAATGGAAGGATCATGGGAAGATATGACTGCTCCAAAGATGAACTATTTGTATAATGGTAAGGAACTTAACTCTGACTTCGGATTAGATTGGAGTGATTATGGAGCGAGATATTATGATGCTAGTATTGGGAGATGGGGGCAGGTTGACCCAATGGCGGATGCTATGGCGAGTTGGTCACCATATAATTATACGTTTAACAATCCAATAATTTTTACTGACCCAGATGGTACAGTACCTGTACCCGTTATTTATTTTGCGACAAAGTTTGTTGTTGGAGCATTAGCTGACTATTCTGTACAGGTTTATTCAAATTATGATTCTAATAAATCAAATTGGGATAATTTTTATACGAATGTGAATAAGTCTGATGTAATTTTGTCTGGGGGATTTTCTATGGCAAGTCCTTCTGGTCCCGTTCAACAACTAGCAGCGTCAGGATTAGAGTCAAGTGTAAAGCAATTAGCTGATGGAGAATTTAGCCCAAGAAAACTAGCTACAGATATGATTGGAGATAAACTTGGAGATAAACTTACTAAAAATTTTGATGGTACGATGAGTGATGATGGATTGAAGTTTTTAGCAGATAAAGCTGATAGAATGAAAAGAATAGCAGATAAAAATCCAACAAAGGGTAATCCTGCAAGTGCAAGAGATGCTAATAAAGATTATAAGAATGCCTCTAGAACTGATAAAATTACAGAAGATTATGTTGGTGGTGCAACTGGGAATGTGTCTCAAAATGCTTCGGAATATATCAATGACACATATAATCCATCGATGAATACTCCAGCGAGTTATATTCCCCCAAATACTCAAATTCAACAAGAGAATACAGGTATTAATAATATTTATTTAATAGATGTTAAAATTAAAAATTGATGAAGAAAGAAGTTGCACAATATTACATATTATTATTTGGAAGTATTTTCTTTGGCTTGTTTTTATATAAAATGTACATAAATGATTTAGATACATTACGCCCTGAAAATAAGGTAAAGGGAATAATAATAGAAATTCCTAAATGTGTCCATAAAGGCATAAGGGACCTTATTATTGAATATGAAGGTGAAGAGTATAGTAGAAATATGAATAGAGAACGTTGTATGGATGTAGAAAGAAAATTTTCTATAGGAGATGAGATAGATATATTTTTTAATAAATCTACTCAAGATATTATTCTTGCAAAAGAGAAGAGATATATTCAAAAATATTCATTTTATATTGCAATGTTTATGATATTTTTTTCACCGATATATGCAAGCTTTATTTCTTTTGGAAAAATTATAGTTAATCCGCTGGCCCCGCTGGCTCGCCCCCTGCGGAGGAATAAAAAGTAATCGGGTTCTCTGGACCGTGTCTACTTTTCAGCGATTAAATAGTGGGGCATTTTACAGAAGAGATAAAAGACAACGGACTACGTCCGTGAAAAATACAGTAACAGAGACAACAAATGCACTTACGTCGCAAGATGTAAGTGCATTGTTATTTTGTATCAATTAAAAGAAAAAAACTTAGGAAGCGAGTTGCTGAATTGCTTGCGACTTTGTTATTTTTCCAAAAAACCAAT
>CALKXE010000014.1 GCA_938003955.1 uncultured Saprospiraceae bacterium
TCAATTTTTTCATTCACAAATCAAAAAACGTATAACGATGATGTACAAAGAAAAATCGAAACGGTCGGCTATGGTAAAATATTTAGTAGCGGTCCCAGTGTTGGTAGCGATGCTGATAATTTTCTCTTCTAATCAGATGAATCAAGAAAAGGCAGAAAATAGTTTGATAGAACAAGAACAAGTATACTCCTCAATAGAAGATGAAATTAGAGAGAAACTTGTAGCAAAAGGAATAGACATCGAAAACATTAATCAGAACGATCCAAATCAGCTAAGAGAGATTGAAGAGGCACTAAAAGAAATTACTGAAACAGTTTTTGACTTTGATATAAGAGTAGAAAAGAATGGGTTTTACACATTTCCTCCTTCGGATAAAAACCATGATGATATTCGAGAATACTTTAAAGCAATTAAAGTCGAAAACAGATCTGTTGTGATTGAGGTAGACTTAGGAGCTGACTCTAAACACATCACTTCACTATTAGATTGTGCTCAGGATTTAGGCTTGAAAGTAATTATGAATGATCTAATCATAAATGAAAAAGAGGAAATTCAAATTAATGCAAATAAATTAGTAAAAACATATCCATTTATAGACCCTGAATTAATCAAAAGTGGTGTAAAGGGGTATCGAACCATGACTGTGTTGGCAACTGGAGCATATATTCATAACAAAACTCCAATAACAGATCAAGAGGTAGTTCAAATAATTAGTCTTATTAAAGAGAAAGAAGGTCAACTTTATATCAGAGCTATTAAAGGTTCTAAATGGGGCAGAATTTCAAATCTAATGAGCATAGCCGCTAATTTAGGTGTAAAGGCAGTAGTTGAAAATCTAAATTTTCCTGATAATTTTAATGGTAGAAGAATTACTGAGAGAAACTGGAAAGCTATAATTAAAGACTTAAATAAGGCCGATGGAAAAGTAATAATTAAGGCAGAAGCAAATACGGATGGACGTATGATATACGTTGAAGTTGATTCAAATCGATCAACAGTTACAGACAAGGACATACTTAAGAGGGCACTTACGGCAGCTAAAGGTTACAAAATTGAAGTTGGAAAAGGGACAGCAAATGGAACAATAATATTCAACTATAGTAAAGACCGTAATAATAAAAACTACCATGACGAATACATAAATCAATACAACTACGGAGAAAGCGATAAGGACAGGTCAATGATTGACCTAATTGAGGATTTCACTAAGGATAATAATGATCCCATCTTCAAAGTAGTAGAAGAAATGCCTCGTTTCCCTGGATGTGAAGACATGAAAGGAACAGTCAACGAAAAAGAAGAATGCGCTAAGCAAAAGATGCTAGAGTTCGTTTATTCCAATCTTAAGTATCCTTCAAAAGCTAGAGATGCTGGTGTTGAAGGAATGTGTGTCGTTCAATTCGTAATAGAAAAAGACGGAGCTGTAACAGAAGCAAAGATCGTAAGAGACATCGGAGCAGATTGTGGTGTAGAAACGAAGAAAGTGATCAATAATTTCCCAATTTGGATTCCTGGAAAACAGAAAGGGAAAACGGTGAGAGTGATGTATACATTACCAGTAAAATTTAAATTGGAGGGAGATACAAAAAAACAAGAAGATGCTAAAATAGTCGCATTTGGTGAGGCAAATCAAAAGATAAAGGAGGAAAACTTAATTATCGACAAAAAAACTGAAAAGAAAGAAGACATATTCAAAGTTGTGCAAGAAATGCCTCGCTTCTCAGGATGCGAAGACATGGAAGGAACAGCGAAGGAAAAAGAAGAATGTGCAAAAGGAAAAATGTTAGAATATATTTATACTAATATTAGATATCCTATAGAAGCAAAAACAAAAGGTATTGACGGTATGTCGGTCATTAGTCTGGTAATAGAAAAAGATGGGGCGGTAACAAATGTTGGTACATTAAGAGATCCAGGCTTGGGGACAGGGGCTGAAGCAGCTAGAATAGTAAGAGGAATGCCTAAATGGATTCCTGGCAAACAAAATGGTAAAACAGTTAGAGTTCAATATACATTACCCGTAAAGTTCAAACTAGAAAAAGAAATAAATGAGATGCCTTCCAAGCTGGAAAAACTACTAAAAGGCAAAACCGCTGGAATATCTATCATTGTAGATAGCGAGAGAAAAATACGGCTCACATCTACCAATCATAATGGACCAGATCCGCTTTATGTAGTAGATGGAAAAATCCAAAAAATCACATCAATAGAGTCTGAGTCTATCAATCCTGACGATATAGAATCTATAAATGTCCTAAAAGGAGAAAAAGCAACAGAGAAGTACGGAGACAAAGGTGAAAATGGGGTAATCGAAATTACGATGAAATCGGATGGACTAAATAAAGATTATACTTATAAGACTTCTCTAAAATATACAGTTAATCAATTTAAGGAAGTAAAAGATATTGCTCATTTACTTCGAGATGTAGGATTAAAAGCCGAATCAAAGGCAGAAATTTTGCATTTTAGAATTGTAAGAATTCAAGAAAGAGAAGATGCAGAACCTTTATATTCTGACGATGGTACATTTAATCAAAATGTAAAGGATCTTATTGCAAAAACTAAGGTGAATGACAGATATTTTTTCGAGGACATCACTGTTAAAATTGACGGTAAAGAAGAAAATATTGGAGCCCTAAGCATTATGATAGTAGACGGAATGCCGAGTTTAGTAAATTCTTTAGTCGTCGTCAATGGTAAAATCGAAACTTCAGATTGGATGAATAATATAAATCCAGAAGATATAGCCAAAATGGATATTTTGAACGGTGAAAAAATGATCGAAAAATATGGAGATATTCCTCATAATTCAGTAGTTGAAGTTACCCTAAAATCAGATAAAAGAGTAACAAAAAACTTGTATGAATCTAAGTCTAATAAATTAAATACAATTAAATTTTCTGCCAATCCAAATCCAAGTGATGGTAACTTTAATGTTATTTATCAATTAGAAAAGAATATTCCTGTCAACTTAACTTTCTATTCTATTGAAGGAAAAACAATAAAAAGAATGCTCAATCTACCCGCCGAAAATAACATCAATATCGATTTGAGTAATCACAATTTACCTCTGATCTACATAACACTAGAGCAAGATGGGAAGACAAAAACAATAAAAGCAACTTTTCAAAAATAGACGACAAAGTCATCACGATTGATATCAAGTTATCTGAATTAATTATTAGTTGATAGGTCAGCCCATTCATTTGGGTTGACCTTTTTTAATAGAGAAAATACTTGGATAAAAATCTCAAAATCAAATATTTAAGTCTTTTAAACTGAGCAATAATTAATAAGCACTTCAATTATCTCTTGTAGATGATTACCTTTTTAAGGTTTTGGGTATTAACTATTGAATCATGAGTGATTGCTTATGCTATTTGTATAACGTTTGCCAATAGTAAGTATTGGGATGTCATTTTTATTCTAAACCATTACAAATCACGATAACCCAGTCAGAAATTGGAAGCTCTTATTTAACTAAGAGCTTCCATTTCTCGTATTATGTGTTTTGGGGTTCCGTAGTCATCTTATGAAAGAGAATTCGGTCTGTCAATCTTTTCCTATATATATTGGGAATCCTTATATTTCACTTGTCTAGTGTGCTTTTTTGATTTTGCTAGTGCAAATACCTTTTTCGGCTTCTAATAAATTAGAAGCGACATTGGCCATCTGATCTTCAATTATTTTTGATAATACACTCGGTAAATAGCATCTGCATAATCATCAGAAATCAGCATACTACCATCAGGCATCAGTTCCATATCTACTGGTCTACCCCATACTTCTGTTTTATCATCACTTAACCAACCAGTAATGAATGGCAATCGCTCATAAGAACCATCTTCTTTCTGATGAACTCTCACGATATCATAACCTATTTTTTCTTTACGGTTCCATGATCCGTGACGTGCGACGAACGCATCATTCTGATATTCGAGTGGAAAGTTAGCCATAGTGTAGAACTCTAAGCCAAGAGGAGCAGTATGTGGCCCCATCTTTAATACAGGAGGCACATAATCACTGCAAGATTTACCAACACCAAATTCTGGATCCAGTTTATCTCCTTGGTGGCAATATGGATATCCAAAGTGCTGTTTTTCTGCAGTAGCATTGTTGACCTCGCATTCTGGTTCTTCATCACCCATCCAGTCTCGACCATTGTCAGTGAACCATAGTTCTCCGGTAGTTGGATGCCAATCGAAGCCGACAGTATTTCTTATGCCACTATGCTCGATTCTCATATCAGTACCATCAGCATTCATACTTGTGATAGAGGCGAATATATCCTCTTCTGATTCACAGATGTTGCATGGAGCACCGACAGGTACATACAGCCTACCATCAGGTCCAAAGGCAATATATTTCCAACCATGATGTGTCTCTGTTGGGTATTGATCATATACTATTTCTGGTTCGCCTGGATTATCAAGATTATTTTCAATGTCTTTGAATCTTAAGATTCTATTTACTTCTGCTACATAAAGATCGCCGTCTTTGAAAGCGACACCGTTGGGCATATTACCTTCTGTAAGCAATGTATATTTCTTATCTCCTCTTCCATCTTTGTTAGTATCCACTACTGCATATACATTCCCTTTGCTCCGAGTTCCGACGAATAGTGTTCCGTTAGGAGACAGACACATTGCACGCGCGTTTTCTAAAGAGTCTGTATATACATCTATCTTAAACCCATCAGGCATCTTAAAACCTTTGATATTTAGACCGCCTTCATATTCTGAAGATGAAACTTTAATCGGAGGGTTAACCGGATATTTTTGATACATAAAGTATGCAGCGATTGCTAGAACTGGAATTGAAAATGCAAAGTATTTTAAGAATTTCATGCTTTTGATTTTTGAATCAATTCAAAGATAGAGTAAAATAAGGCTCTACATTGATTAGTGGGTAAATTTTTAGTTTCGAGATAAACTTCTACATTATACTGATATATATATATAATAGAGATTAATAGACTTTGAGAAGAAGGGCACAACTGGGCTAGGGAAAGTCAAAAACTCAACTATTCAACATTTCAAAACACTGATACACCTATTATTTGTAATTTAGCATCTTAGAAATAATCAAAATCCTTGTATATGGCATTTTTTAGTTTTGGCGGCAGAGTGAAAAACAAGCGTTTCGACTATATTCCGCAACACTACGACCCATCTGTAGAGGACCTAAAAGCCCGAATGGCAAAATATGGAAATCACGATATTACTGACGCAGAGTTAGCAAAGGCTAGAATAAAATCAGGATTTAAAATAAAGGCAAGAGGAAATAAAGATGCATTAAAAGAAGGAAACAAAAAATCCAATATACGATTAATGCTGGTTGCCGTTGGTTTGATTATTTCGACAGTATACATGTTACAATCTGATGCATTTTTTAAGTTTATTGATAGTATATTGACGTAATATCTTAATCTTGCATAGAGATTCAGAATTCAATAATTACAATATGCAGCTTTACAGTACAAACAACCCAGATAACATTGTAGATCTAAAAGAGGCTGTCCTGAAGTCTCTTCCCAAAGATAAAGGGCTTTTTATGCCCACTCATATTCCTAAGCTATCCTCAGAATTCTTCGATCGTATCGAGGACTATTCTTTCGCGGATATCGCATACGAAGTTGCTACTAAGTTAATTGGGAGCTATATATCAAGCGATGATATGAGAGGAATCATTGATCGAGCTATAAATTTTCCGGCTCCGGTCAAAATGCACGATGATACTATTGGAACACTAGAATTATTTCATGGACCATCACTTGCTTTTAAGGATTTCGGCGCAAGATTTATGGCAGAATTGATATCATACTTTATAAAAGGAGAGGAAAAAAATATCACCATCCTAGTAGCTACAAGCGGAGATACGGGGGGAGCAGTAGCTGCAGGATTTTATAATACACCAGGCATTGAGGTAATCATTCTCTATCCAAAAGGTAAAGTGAGTGATCTACAAGAAAAACAATTGACCACATTAGGCAAAAATATAACAGCGCTAGAGATCGACGGAACATTTGATGATTGTCAAGCAATAGTGAAGCAAGCTTTTTTAGATCCTGAACTAACTAAAAAATACAATCTAAGTAGTGCAAATAGCATCAATATTGCTCGCCTGATACCACAATCATTTTACTATTTTGAAGCATTCAAACAAGTAAAAAAGTATGGTAAAAAAGTAGTCTTTTCAGTACCTAGCGGAAATTTCGGTAATCTCACAGCAGGTTTATTGGCCAAGAGAATGGGACTTCCAATTGACCACTTTATAGCTGCAACCAATGCAAATAAAATAGTCCCCGATTATTTAGAAACTGGCATCTACGAACCTAAGCCTTCTGTAGCAACAATATCAAATGCTATGGACGTAGGTGCGCCTAGTAACTTCACCAGATTACTTGCTCTATATGACAATGATTACAATGCATTAAAAACTGACGTAAGTGGGTTTCATCTCAATGATGAAGATGACAAACAAGTAATGAGGGATATCTATAATAAATACAAGTACATAGCTGATCCACATGGTGCGATCGGATATGCGGCTATCAAAAATTTCCAGAAATCAAATCCAGATTATCTAGGAATCTATCTAGAAACTGCCCACCCAGCTAAATTTCTGAATGTTATGAATGATGTCTTGTCTGTTCCTACAGTTGTGCCAGAACGTCTGCAAGCAGTGGCTGATAAAGAAAAAGTAGCTCACTTGCTATCTTCAGAATTTGAAGCAACTAAAAACTGGTTATTGAAAAGATAACCTGCTTCTACCTTTTAGTCCAGACTGACCGAGTACTAAGTACAACTGTCACTGTAGAATCACCTTGCATCAAGCTTTTTTCTTGAGTATTCGTGAGTATTAACTCGTCTGCGCTCAGTGATTCTAATGTTGATTCTTGTTCGCCCGCCATCAATCCAAGATTTACACCACTAATTTTTATTCCGAGGAATGCACCTCCTGAAATCATTATTTCGTCATTAATTTTATATGTACCACTACCAGATGCATTTGTATATATCAATGGTTCAAATACTTTAGACCCGTTGTCATCTAGCGTTTCATTTGTTATATTATATGACCCAGCTGTTACATAACTACCTTCTGTAAATGTGATCACATAGCTAACTTCACCACTAGAAACAGCAATATCAGACTCCGTAGTAGAACCATCCTTTTCTATTGATACAGTACCATCACCTGTTAGTTGTTCTAAATCCCAAGATCCAATTAACATTTCAATGGATTCTGATCCATTATCGCCGCAGGAAACAAGAAAAAGCACAACGCAAAAAAGAAAAATTTTAGATATTTTCATAGTAGTAATTTATTTACTTCAAAAAATAATTGAACGCAAAAGTATACAAAATATCGATCTACCTTCAACGTTAAATAAGCAACACACACTAATTTTGTAGTTTTTCTTGACTAGAGTTCGATTTTTAAACGAAATCTTGTCACAAAAATGTAACCCTGGCCGTTTAATAATAGTTGTCACTACTATCCAATAGCACTTAAAATTCACACAAATATGAAAATTACATTAAAGGTATTTTGCTTTTTTATGGTTGTTCTATTGACACAGTCTTGTACAGACGATAACAAATCAACCTACATAGATTATACAGATGAGGAATACGCACAGCTGACACAGAGGCTTGATCTTCCATCAGAACTGTATGATTACAGCCCTGAATTTGATGAAGATTTCTTTAATAATCACTTAGAAGAAGGAAACATACAGTCTAGACGATCAAGTCATAAAGCTACTTTAGGACGTGTATTATTTTATGATAAAGCTTTATCTATCAATGATTTGGTATCATGTGCATCTTGTCATCAGCAAAACTTGGCCTTCGCAGACGATGTAGCACTAAGTGAAGGATTTGATGGTGAATTAACTACAAGAAATTCTCTTCCACTAGGTAATACTATTGGTTTCGAAACTTCCTACCGTAGTGGTGGTGGTGATTTTGGTATCGGTGGTCAAGCATTATTTTCTTGGGACGAATCCAATTCTGATATTTCCTCTCAATCAAAAGCAGCAATCACCAGCGAAATCGAAATGGGTCTAAATATGACAGAACTAGTAAATCGTCTTAAAAATCAAGATGATTATAAAATTCTTTTCAAAAAAGCATACGGCGACCAAAATATACTAGAACATAGAGTACTTGAAGCTATAGAGGAATTTGTAAACAGTATAGTGTCGAACCATTCAAGATTTGATTTGGAATCTGTGGCAGCAAACCAAGATGTGTTTTCAGATTTTAATGGTTTTACAACCGCAGAAAATAATGGAAAGACGATATACATGAATAATTGTTCTTCTTGTCATTCAATTGACCATCAATTTACCGCAATCGCAACCGCTAATAATGGTCTCGATTTCACCTATGAAGACAAAGGAGTGGGTGAGCACTCTTCAGACCCCTCTAAAAATGGCGTGTTTAAAGTACCTTTTTTAAGAAATATAGAACTTACTGGACCATACATGCATGATGGTAGATTTGCCACACTGGATGAGGTTATCAATCATTATAGTGAAGGAATTAAAACCCATGTAAACCTTCACAATAACCTGAAAAACGGTTTTTATGCAAAACAAATGAATTTTACAAATGCTGAAAAAAGTGACTTGAAAGCTTACCTAATTACTCTTACTGATAAGAGGCTAATTGCTGACGCAAAGTTTTCTGATCCGTTCAAATAGAGGTCAAAAATATATAAATATGAAATAGGTGCGAATTGTACCTATTTTTTATTTAGAATATGTTTTTTACAATAATTTGAATTTGGCATCCCAATTACCTGATTAACATATAATTATAAAATGCCTTTTTACTATTTGTTTGAATGACAAAAATCTAATTCAAAACGAATGAGTAAAACACAGTAAAAAGTTTGGTAGATTAAAAAAAGGCTATAAATTTGCACTCGCTTCCAAAAGCAAGGAAGGTGCCTTAGCTCAGTTGGTAGAGCAATGGACTGAAAATCCATGTGTCCCCAGTTCAAATCTGGGAGGCGCCACCAAGAAAGCCTCATTAAATTCGATCTATCGTTTTTTTTGAGGCTTTTCCTTTTTTAATACTGTCTTAATTACATTTTATGATTCTTGAAGCTTGTGTCGGCAACCTCAAAGATGCCCTTAGTGCTCAGCAGAAAGGTGCGCATCAGATAGAGCTGTGTGATAGATTGGATCTTGATGGGAATAATCCTTCACTTGAGATGATTGAAGAGGTAACAACAGCTTTAGACATTCCCATAAAAGTGATTGTAAATCCTAAGCCGTTCGATTATAGTTATAATAGTGCTGAGTTGGCCGAAATGAAAGACTACATCAATTCAATATCTAAATTCAACATCAAAGGAATAGTATTCGGACCAGTAGATAAAAAAGGAATGCCGGATCTGGATGCGATAAAACTAATATCAAAATACACAGACCTTCCTATTACATACCACAAAGCTATAGATGATTCTCCTGATATACTTAAAGCGTTGCATTTACTGATTGATCAGGATATAGTTCGGTACATACTTACCTCTGGTGGCGCTAAAACGGCGGAAATAGGTGCTGACATTCTCATTCAGATGAATAACATGATAGCGGATCGCAAGTCCTCGATCCAATTGATCGGAGCGGGTAGAATCACTAAAAATAATTTATCTTCTTTGCATAAAGCACTATCACTTAAGTCCTACCATGGAAAACTGATTGTCGGAGATTTGTAGGGAATCAATATATATTTGAATCTCTTAGTCTCTATATTTTTCTGTTTAAAAGATCTTTTACTGAAAGTCCTAAATCTGAATAATCGTAATGGAAATTGGTTTCTTCTATCCTGCTTGGATACACCCTATTGCTATTCAGTACTACATCAGCCATCTCTCCCAATAGTAATCTAAGACCAAATTTTGGTGCTGGCAATGCCGCAATTCCTCCTAAAGCATCTTTTATCTCTACCGTAAAGTCTTTATTAGTAAGTGGTTTCGGAGCTACTGTATTATATACCCCAGTCATAGAATCTTCAGATATGTTTTTCAGAAACATCCTACATAGATCATCTATATGAATCCAAGAATAATATTGACTTCCACTGCCGAAATAGTTATATACACCGACTGCTTTCGTCATCAATATTTTGGGAAGCGCGCCTCCTTTAGTAGATAATACTATTCCAATTCTATTAATGACCAATCGATCTACTAGTGTTTCTAATTCTTGTGCTGAATCTTCCCATAACTTACAACACTCCGCCATAAACCCATCACCTACAGGACTATCTACTATTAATTTTTCACTTCCTCGATCTCCATAGTAACCTACTGCCGAAGCAGAAATGTATGCTTTCGGCCTATGCCCTGATTTTTCTAATCCTTGCTTGATAAGCCTCGCGCTATCTACCCTACTATTTATGAGTATTTTTTTTCGGGCGGCAGTCCATCTTGCATCCGCTATACCTGCCCCTGTGAAATTTATAATATAGTCTGCCTGCACAGCACCTTCCTCGATCTCCATTTTGTTGAAGTCCCAAGTAAAGTAGTTGATATCTTTTGTATCCTTCTTTTTCTTTCGACTTAATATATGGACAGTATATTTTGTGTAGTCAATCATTTCAAGTAATCTACTTCCTACTAATCCAGTACCTCCCGCTATGAGAATCGTCTCTTTCATATATATGCTTTGTGTAGAAACCGTCGTCTTGGGCAAAGTGTTCACAACAGTTTCTTTCTTTCTAAAAATGTGAGATTTCAATTTACACCACCTAACGGACAAATCCAATTCCTAAATAGATAGATTCCAGACTATATATTCTGTTACTTTACCAAATAATTAAAAAGAAAAGAATGTATAAATCTGTATCTACTCTCGTCATCGCTATCTGTTTTTCATCTATTGCCATATCGCAAACACAAATCAACAGTAACGTACCTTTCCAAACCGATGAATCTAAAGACTATTCATTGGTTATACCATCTACTTATGTAGAAGGGGAACCGACTGCAGCATTCTTAGCATTGCATCCGTGGAATACGGATCGATGGAATGGAGAGACATGGTGCGAAGAATTAGCTGATTTTGCAGAAGCCAATAATGTAATCCTTGTTTGTCCTGATGGAGGAGAAGATGGAAAAATCGATGATCCTATTGATACAGCTTTTACGTCATTTATCCTAGATTCTGCGTTTCAATGGTATGATATCGATCCATCAAAACTATATGCTATTGGTTTCTCTTGGGGCGGAAAAACAACTTATACATATGGACTCAATAACATCGATAAATTTGCGGGTTTACTCCCAATAGGAGCCGCTATAAATATTAGTGAAATAAATGATATCTCTCAAAATATTGATGGCAAACCTGTTTATGTCGTTCATGGTTCATTTGATAATCCTAACACTAGGTTTTACCCTTTAGTAGATGCTCTGGAATCTAATGGTGCATGTGTAGAAACTAATCTACTTCAAGGAGTAGGACATTCCATCGATTTCGATAATCAATTAGAGATATTAACCGCCGCTTATGATTTCCTAAAAGAGAATGCATGTACTACTACTTCTGTAAATACAGTGGTCAAAGAATCTGTAGAAATTCTAGTATATAATTCAATCAAAAGAGGAGAAACCGTTGATCTTAACATTGAAAAAGGTGAATCATGGTCAATTCTATCTATCGATGGTAAAACAATTTTACAAGGAAACAGTAAATACATAACTTTTGATCTCAAAAAAGGATATTACATAATTCAAACTGAATCTAATTCTCAGAAATTTTTGATTCATTAACCAATAATTAAATTTCTATTTTAGATAAAACTACTTATTTCATAAATTTGTGCTGGTAAAAATTTACGCGCTAATTTAGGAAAATGAGTAGAAAATCGATTTCTTAACATATGTTAAGGGAATTTCAAGATTTGCCTTCTAATTTCGCGTTTCATAATTATGGTGTTAAGTAATAGGTGCCTTTTGTATAATTGATTTACTTCCTCTAAATGAAAGAACAATTAGAAAGCTTCATAAGGTTAAATAAACTTAGCGTACTGACGGTGGGTTTGTTACTTTTAACAAATACCATAAACGCTCAGAATTTAGTCAAACGGTATATTGATCATATGGTCAATAATAAAAGTGATTTATCACAGCCACAACTCTTAGCTTATCCTACACTTGCTTTTGCTCCAGAAACAAGTTGGGAGATAGGTGCAAGTGCCTTGTATGTATATTTTGCAAAACGAGATACGACGAATCGTTTGAGTGAGATAAATGCATTTTCCTTTTTCACCTTGGAGAATCAGTACGGATTTTGGTTTGACCATGCTATGTATTCCGATAAGAATCGTTGGTTTTTCCTTGGTCGAGTACGTATCCAAAGTTTTCCCATTTTTTATCACGGTATAGGAGCCGATACACCGATAGAATCTATTGCTAAGATAGAGACCAATCAAATTCAAGTAAAAGAACGTATTTTAAGAAAGTTGAAAAACAATATCTATTTAGGTTTAGAATTCGATTATCAACGTCTATCTGGAACTAATTTTGTCTTGGAAGATCCCGAGAATTCCAATTTCGAATTGCCCCTAGGGCATAATGGATCCGATAATATCGGACTTGGCTTAGGTTTGATTCACGATAGCAGACATAATGTGCTTAATGTTAGAAAGGGATTATTCTCAGAACTCGCATTTCTACATTATAATCCATTATGGGGAAGTACATATGAGTTCACTTCCATTTTATCTGACACTCGAGTTTATAAGCCAGTGGGCAAAAATAATGTATTGGCGATTCAGTTGCTGGGGCAATTTAACTTCGGAGATATTCCCTTTAATCAACTCGCATTGATGGGTGGAGAAAGTATTATGAGAGGTTATTACTACGGTCGTTACCGAGACAGAAATCAATTGGCCGCTCAGATAGAATATCGCTTTTTACCTATTCCGTTTAAGTTCACTAACCGTCTAGGCTTAGCTGTATTTGCCGGAGCGGGCTCTGTTTTCAACCAAGTTGACAATCTGAATGTTTCAAATTTTGTAGCCTCTGGCGGTGTTGGTTTGCGATTTTTAATATTTCCCAAAAAAGATATTTGGACACGTATAGATTTTGCGGTGACGGAAGAAAGCACAGGCTTCTACTTTTTTATAGGAGAATCATTCTAACCAATTGCTTAGAACTGCTTTAAACGAAAGAAATTTGGTGAACTTATGGTAACTTCTTTTCTCTTAATAAATAATTTTTCCAGATTTCACATTGTTGAGTATGTGTCAGTTTCTCCTTATATTGAGCTGAGATAAAATTCAATTATGAAGTATTTATTCCTGTTTTTAATTTCAACTTTTACACTTTTTTCATGTAAAAATGATGCTCCGAAATCAACATTGGAGGAGATCTTTTTAAATGGATCGGAGCAATTCAAAAAAATAATTTCCGATAAGGATAAGTATGAAGTGCAAATTCTTTTTTCTCCTATTACAAAGTCAAGTGACAGCATAAAAATAGAAGATCATTTTTTTAATTTCAGGCCTGATGAATATTTCTATCCAGCCAGTACGGTCAAGATGCCAGTTGCATTTTTAGCCCTTCAAAAATTGGAAGAATTACGTGAAGCAGGACTAGAGATAGACCGAAATACACCCTTAACTGTTGATTCTTTGCGAGCTCCGCAGCATCCTGTTATGGAAGATACGACGAGTAATACGGGACTCCCTTCTATAGCGCATTACATTAATAAGCTTTTTGTAGTAAGTGACAATGATGCTTACAATCGACTATACGAATTTACATCACAAGATTATATCAATAGTCATCTTCATAACAAAGGGATATTTACCAATAGCCGAATCATACATCGAGTCGGCGCAAGTGGTTATTCTTTCGAGGAGAATAAGTGGGCACCTTCTATTAATTTCCTCGATCAAAATGGAGAAACTTTTCATACCCGTCAACCTTCCTATTCGAATGGGTTCTGGCTTACTCCAATATCAAAGACACAAAAGGGAATCGCTTATGTAGATTCTGTAGGCAATACGGTAGCTAAACCGTTTGACTTTCACAAGAAAAACTTCGTCAATATCAAAGACCTACAGGAATCACTCAGAAGAGTGATATTTCCGAGTCTTTATCTAGGACCATTGCAATATAATCTTAGTAATGACGATAGAAATTTTGTATTAGAATCAATGAAAAAGTTACCTAAAGACTATGGTTATCTCAAAAACAGTAAAGAAGAATACTATGACAGTTATGTAAAGTTTTTCTTGTTTGGAGATACTAAAGATCCAATTCCCGATCATATTACAATCAGAAACAAAGTAGGATATGCATATGGTTATCTAACGGATTGTGCGTACATCCAAGATACAAAACATAATATCGAGTACTTCCTTACCGCCACTATCCATGTCAATCAAAATCAAACATATAATGATGGAGTTTATGAATATGATGAAGTGGGAATTCCGTTTTTGGCAGAATTGGGCAGGCTAGTTCATCAATATATGATCGACAAAACAAATGATAAAACGCCAATGACTGAGCTTTAAAGACCACAGGAAATAATTAAGAGCATTGGCTTTTTGCCCTTAAATGTTTATTTTTTAAAATGCCCGGAAGCAATAAATAAAGAGATGATTAAAATTATAAAGTTGATTTTTAGCAAAAAAATTAATCCTGTAAAAATATATAGAGATAATGGAGCTGTCGGCGCACTCCTCGACGAATATGAAAAAACTATCCAAGAACTAAGTACATTATTGGACTCCGTAAGTGCTCAGCAATTAATACAAATAGTAGATCGTGAGACTGAGGACGATGACTGCAGGTCCATCCAAACCATAATGTCGCATGTCGTATTTGCAGGGTATAATTATTCCATTTATATCAAGAACAAATATGTTGAAACCACTCAATTCAAAAAGAAAGAGCTGAAAAATTCTATTGAGGAATATCAATTGGATTTGTTGGCCATGTTTGATTATGCAGAACGACTTTTTGTGGAAAATCCTGATCTTCCTATTGAAATCGGTGATGAAAAAAGAAAAATACATGTTTCTTGGGGTCAAGCTTATGATATTGAGCAGATAATGGAACATGCCATCGTTCATATATTAAGACATCGTAGGCAAATTGAACGGTTCTTATTAAAAATGTAAGATGATTTTTGACATTATTTACTTATTAAATCAAACAAATTCTATCACTCCATAGTTTTAAATATCTTTGCAGCTAAGAACTATACATAATTAATGAATCCACTTAATTTATTATTCCATTTTGGCAAATTCGTGGACTGGCAACGGCAGATATACCGTAGACCAGAAAACATGCGTATGTACTACAAAGAGCTGGTCAGGCAGATGTATGACATAGGTCTTGGGTCATTGCCGATCATATTTTTGATATCTATCTTTCTAGGAGCTGTGACAGTAACTCAGTTTTACTATCAGATGGATGGTCAGTTTATTCCTAATTCTTTCATTGGTTATATCGTAAGAGATATGATGATTATCGAATTATCCCCTACGTTTTCTTGTATTATCCTCGCGGGTAAGGTCGGCTCTAATATGGCTGCCGAGATAGGTGGAATGAGACAAAAAGAACACATTGATGCCATGGATATCATGGGCGTCAACACCAGTGCATACTTAGTTATGCCTAAGGTTTTAGCGGCCTTCATGATGATACCTTTATTGGTTACCGTATCTGCATTTGTAGGTATTGCAGGAGGATATATAGCGAGTGTGCCAGTAGGTTTGTTTTCACATAATGATTACGTGACTGGACTAAGATTATTCTTCGAACCGCACAACATATTTATTATGTTTGTCAAGGCGGCTACCTTTGCCATCATACTTACATCCGTAAGTTGTTACCAAGGATACTTTGTAAAAGGTGGTAGTATAGAATTAGGAGAAGCCAGTACTAGAGCCGTGGTATATAGTATTATTTTGATCCTTGTAGCAGATTACATCATAGCATTGATATTGACATGATAAGAGCAGAAAGCATAAGAAAATCATTCGGAGACCAGGAAGTACTGAAAGGTGTAGACTTTACATTCGAAGCGGGTAAAACAAACCTTATCATAGGTCGTAGTGGTGCTGGTAAAACTGTATTACTTAAGATATTGGTAGGACTGTTTGCTCCCACTGCAGGTCGTGTTTGGTATGATGATAGAGACTTTAGCTCCCTATCAAAGCAACAAGTAAGAGAACTAAGAATGGAAGTGGGTATGCTGTTTCAAGGTAATGCCCTGTTCGATAGTATGACAATCGAAGAAAATATCCGTTTCCCAATGGATATGTTTACCAAGATGACCATGAAAGAGAAGCAAAGTAGAGTCAACGAAGTGCTAGAACGAGTAAGCATGGAAGGGATCAACTCAAAATTTCCCTCTGAGATAAGTGGTGGTATGCAGAAGAGAGTGGGTATAGCTAGATCTATAGTCCTCAATCCTAAGTATCTATTCTGTGATGAACCGAATTCTGGTCTAGATCCAAAGACATCTATCACAATTGATGAACTCATATCCAACATTACGGATGACAATAATATCACAACCATCATCAACACCCATGATATGAATTCTGTGATGGAAATAGGAGAAAACATCTGCCTCCTTCACCAAGGGCAATTGGCTTGGCAAGGAAATAAAGATGAAGTCCTCCAATCTGATAATGAAGAACTCCATAATTTTATTTTCGCAAGTCCATTTTTGCAGAAGCTAGTCGATAGAGTTGGAGCAAAGAATATATAGTGTTCTCGATGCTTTAGCTTCGTGGATCCTATTTAGTTTGTTTCTAGTTTTCCAATGTAATTCCAGTGCTTCGAGTTTAACTCTTTCTACCGTCTTTTGACTAGTGTCTTCGACGAATGATATAATGCACTGAGCGATTATGACAAAATAGTTCTGCGTCAAATTATCATAAATATGTGCAGAGTCATATTCGCTATGCCTTTTGAAGGGCAAGATGTTACTTTAGTGAATAGATTGATACACTTCTTATATGCTAACTCAACAACACATCACCATCCATCTCTACAGGAGCATTTACCTTCATTACGCTTAATAATGTAGGTGCAATATCTCCTAATTTTCCATCTCTAATCTTAAGTGCTTTCAGCTCCTCATCATTCGTCAAGAAGAAAACTGGAACCATATTCGTCGTATGTGCGGTATTCGGTGATCCATCAGGATTGATCATGACATCACTATTTCCATGATCCGCTATGATGATAATACTGTACTTATGATCGAGCATCGTTGGTACTAATCTACTCAGGCACCCATCAATAAAGTTAGCCGCTTTTTTACCAGCTTCGAAGTCACCAGTATGTCCCACCATGTCTGTATTTGCATAGTTTAGACAGATGAAGTCAGGCGTTTCTTCTTTTATGTTTTCAATCAACTTATCCGTTAATTCTTGAGCACTCATTTCTGGCTGCAGATCGTATGTTGCCACATTCGGAGATGCCGCCATAATTCTATTTTCACCTTCATACGGTTCTTCTCTTCCTCCAGAGAAAAAGAACGTTACGTGAGGATACTTCTCTGTCTCCGCAATTCTTAATTGAGTTAATCCTTTTGCAGATATAACCTCCCCGATTGTATTGACTATGTTGTCTTTTTCGAAGATGGTATTCATTCCCTCGAAACTTGCGTCATACTTTGTCATTGTAAGAAAGTTCAACCTCAGCTTACACATTTCATGTTCTGGGAAATCCTGCTGCGTTAGTGCTTTGGTTATTTCTCTCGGTCGATCAGTCCTATAATTATAGAAAATCACCGTGTCGTCCGTTTGTATATTACCTATGTTTTTGCCATCCTCTGTTTTCTGGAAAGCCTCCATGAATTCATCGGTAATATCCTTATCGTATTCTGATTGTACAGAAGCTAAGATGTTATCAGTTGCTACGCCTTTTCCATTGACCATAAGATGATACGCTTTTTGTATACGTTCCCACCTGTTATCTCTATCCATGGCATAGTATCTACCTATTACAGTTGCTATCTTAGCGTTAGTGCCAGCAATGTGATCTTCTACTGTTTTCAGATATCCATATCCTCCTTTAGGATCTGTATCTCGTCCGTCCATAAAAGCATGTATAAAGACTTCAACATCACTATCTTTTAGAATATCACAAAGTGCCAGTAAATGATTGATTTGAGAGTGTACTCCTCCATCAGACACCAAACCTAATAGGTGAACCCTCTTAGTCGTTGCTGCAGCTTTTTTTATTCCTGCCTTGATTACGGTATTATCTTTGAGTGTATTCTCTCTGATCTCTTTATTGATCCTAGCGAGATCTTGGTAGACTACTCTACCCGCGCCTATATTGAGGTGCCCCACTTCTGAGTTACCCATTTGCCCTTCAGGAAGACCAACTTCTTCCCCAAATGTTATCAATTCTGCATTTGTATATTGATCGTATAAATTATCTACAAATGGCGTTTCCGCTTGTGCTAATGCGCTTACTTTTGGATCTTTTCCGTGTCCCCATCCGTCAAGGATAATGAGTGCTGTCTTTCTAGTCATATGTTGTTATACCGTTTCTGTTTTAGTTTGACACTAATTTAATGGTGTAATGCCGATACATATTGAAAGTCGCTTAGTAAAGTGACATTTTCAATAGTAATCGGTATAATTTCTCTTTCAGTGTAAATGTAATGGTTTTTGAGTGTTGAGGAATATTTGGACGTGATAATGTTGCGGAGAAGATTGATAGTGATATTCCATCCCTTTTATACATGCAAAACCAATTAGAACGTTGAAAAAGGGAAAAGGGTGGACAAAATCGATAGTGGTGTTCCACCCCCTAGCCCCCTCCAAAGGGGGATATACGAGGCATGGTTCTGGCACCGCTAGAGATAAAACCATCTCCCGAGCCACCACTAATATCCCCCTTCGGAGGGGGAAGAGTACGGCTTGCTTTTCGCAAACGCACGAAGGGGGTGGACGTCAACACCCCAAGGAGAAACGCCTTCTACTCCACCGAAAACCCCTCATATAAAAAACAAACCTATTTTTTAATTATCATCCTCGATTCACAAACCACTAATCAACATGAAAAATTCATCCAATATCTGACAATCTCCTTACTCTTAATTCTGTACCTTCGCAATCCCTAACTTAAACAACAACTTATGGAGGTACAAGCACCTTACCAAGCGAAGCATAAAATAAGAATCGTCACTGCAGCAGCACTATTTGATGGCCATGACGCAGCGATCAATATCATGCGTAGGATCATGCAAAGGTCTGGTGCAGAAATCATACATCTAGGTCATAATAGATCTGCAAAAGAGATCGTAGATACTGCCATCCAAGAAGATGTACAGGGAATCGCAATCACGTCTTATCAGGGAGGGCACAATGAATACTTCAAGTATATCTATGACCTACTTAAAGAAAATGGTTGTGGCCACATCAAGATCTTCGGCGGCGGGGGTGGAACAATCCTTCCTTCTGAAATAAAAGATCTGCACGATTACGGTATTTCCCACATATACAGTCCCGATGATGGTAGAAAAATGGGCCTTCAAGGAATGATCAATGATGTACTACAAAATTGTGATTTTCCTATCGGCGAAACTATCGATGGGGAGCTAAAAGGTCTTTCTTCAAGAAAGCCTGGTGCCGTAGCAAGATTAATCACAGCAATAGAAAATTTTCCAGAGCTTCATCAAGAATGGATGGCTGACATCGAAAAGCAATCTACTAATGCACCAATTCTTGGTATAACAGGAACTGGCGGATCTGGAAAATCAAGCCTTGTAGATGAGCTGGTAAGAAGATTCATCATAGAGTATCCAGAAAAGCATATCGCAATAGTCTCTGTAGATCCATCAAAAAGAAAAACAGGTGGAGCATTACTCGGAGATAGAATCCGTATGAATGCTATCAACAATGATCGTGTTTATATGAGATCGTTGGCGACACGTCAAAGTAATCTAGCTTTATCAAAGCATATAAAAGGTGCAATGGACATCCTCCAAGCGGCCGACTATGACTTGATTATCCTAGAGACATCTGGTATCGGACAATCAGATACTGAGATCGTAGATCACTCGGATGTAAGCATGTATGTCATGACTCCTGAATACGGAGCGGCTACACAGCTAGAGAAGATAGACATGCTCGACTATGCTGATGTGATAGCGCTGAACAAATTCGATAAACGAGGAGCATTGGATGCACTCAGAGATGTAAAAAAACAATACCAAAGAAACAACGATCTATGGCATGATGATCCTAATACAATGCCAGTGTTCGGAACCATAGCATCACAATTTAACGATCCAGGGACGAATACTCTATATCGTAAGATCATGGATACAATCCAGGAAAGAACTGGAGCTAAGTTTCCACCTCAGAATGTTTTCTTGGATGGAGAAAGTGAGAAAATCTACATCATTCCACCTGCAAGAGTAAGGTACTTATCAGAGATCTCAGAAAGCAATAGAAACTATGATAAGTGGGCATTGAAACAAGCTAAACTAGCTTCTCAAGCATATGCACTAGATACTACTGCGGCAATTGTATCTGATTCTACAGTGAAAGAAGCGTTAGAAAGTCAATTGACAAGAACATTCGAAGATATGGATGGTGCTTGCAAGCGTATCGTTGAAGGCTGGGAAGAGAAAGTTGCGTCATACAAAAAACCAGAATTTATATATAAAGTAAGAAACAGAGAGATCAAGGTAGAAACAACTACTAAATCTCTTTCTGGAAGTGATATCCCAAAGGTAGTATTGCCAAAATACAGTGACTGGGGAGATACACTCAAATGGAGCCTACAAGAAAATGTGCCTGGTGAATTTCCATATACTGCCGGTGTTTTCCCTTTCAAAAGAAAAGGAGAAGATCCTACTCGGATGTTTGCAGGAGAAGGAGGACCAGAAAGAACGAACAAGAGATTTCACTACCTGTCACTAGATACGCCAGCGAATAGATTGAGTACGGCATTCGATTCTGTGACACTTTATGGTGAAGATCCAGATCATAGACCAGACATCTATGGAAAGATCGGTAATGCGGGAGTAAGTATCTGTTGTCTTGACGATGCTAAGAAACTCTATTCAGGTTTTGATTTGTGTAAATCGAGTACATCGGTTTCTATGACGATCAATGGGCCAGCAGCTACGATAGCCGCTTTCTTCATGAATGCAGCGATAGACCAGCAATGTGAAAGATACATCACAGAGCATGGACTAGAGTCAAAAGTAGAAGCAGCACACAAAGCTAAATACGACGATAATGGTCTAGAAAGACCAAAATATTATGGAGATCTGCCAAAAGGAAATGATGGACTCGGACTTATGTTACTCGGACTTACCGGTGATCAAGTATTGGACGCCGATGTTTACGATGAGATGAAGACGAAAGCCTTGACTTCTGTAAGAGGAACCGTACAAGCCGACATACTGAAAGAAGATCAAGCACAGAACACTTGTATCTTTAGTACTGAATTTTCACTTAAAATAATGGGTGATGTACAGCAGTATTTCATAGATCAAAGTGTCCGGAATTTCTACTCTGTATCCATCTCTGGATATCATATTGCAGAGGCTGGAGCCAATCCAATAACACAATTGGCATTCACACTAGCCAATGGATTCACTTTCGTAGAATACTATCTATCGAGAGGAATGGATATCAATAAATTTGCACCGAACTTAAGTTTCTTCTTCAGTAACGGAATCGATCCGGAATATGCGGTGATCGGTCGTGTAGCCAGAAGAGTATGGGCAAAAGCCATGAGAGAAAAGTATGGTGCAGACGATAGATCACAAAAACTAAAGTACCATATCCAAACTAGTGGAAGGTCACTACACGCACAAGAGATTTCGTTCAACGATATAAGAACTACACTCCAGGCTTTGTATGCGATCTATGATAACTGTAACTCGCTACATACCAATGCATATGATGAAGCCATCACCACTCCGACAGAAGAATCTGTAAGACGTGCTGTTGCGATTCAGATGATTATCAACCATGAGCTGGGGCTTGCTAAGAATGAAAACCCACTACAAGGGTCATTCATCATAGAGGAACTTACCGATCTGGTAGAGGAAGCTGTATTGACAGAGTTTGATAAGATTACAGAGAGAGGCGGCGTACTGGGTGCTATGGAAACAATGTACCAACGAAGCAAAATCCAAGAAGAAAGTCTTCACTACGAAATGCTCAAGCATACGGGAGAATTCCCAATTATTGGCGTGAACACATTCTTATCTAAAGACGGTTCGCCAACGGTGATCCCGGAAGAAGTAATCCGTGCTACCGAAGAAGAAAAAATGGACCAAATCAAGACTTTAGAAAATCTAAAAGATGCATCTAAAGATGAAAGTGCTAAAATCCTAAAAGATCTTCAAACCGCTAGTATTCAGAATAAAAACATCTTTGAACATCTAATGATTGCCGCTAAGAAATGTTCTTTGGGTCAAATTACGAATGCGTTGTATGAAGTTGGAGGGCAGTATAGGAGAAATATGTAAGTATTTATCTTTTGTGCAAAGCGTTTTTATTGTTTAGAGTTTTATTATGCGAATGCACTAAGCTTAGGATGGAACCATAAAGCCATTTTCGTCTTCTAATTTATTAGAAGACGAAAAAGCCTTTACGTAGCAAAAGAAAATGGAAGAACATGATGCTTTTATATTGCGTTTCTATGAAACTTCTTTTAGTACGCCAATAAATTGCCATAAGACATTGGCTTAAGTCTCGTCAAGAGACTCTATCCTAATTTTAATGATCGTAGATAAACCACACATAGTATATTTCATGATCAGCATTATTGCAGGTATAATAATCCTGATCTTCAAATTGCCTTTTCTTAGTGCTCTTTTTGAACGTCCAACTATGGGTTTTGTAAATGTACTAGTAGAAAGTTTACCTGTTCTATTCGGATCAATTTTATTCTTAGCACTAGCCTATTGGTTTATGGCTGTATTTAAAAAACCTACTCATCCTGTGCTCAATATTTTGCAGCTTATTTCTGTCTTTCTTGCTTATTTCGGAATTGTCTTTATTAAGATATATATGATGTATGATACCGGAACAGATAATTTCCTTTCTACATCATTTATGATCAGCTTTTGTATATTGATAACCTTACCTTATGTTTCTTTAGCGTTTCTTGTGCTGAATGTCATTTATAGTCTTGTGAAGCCTAATGAGTAAGTGCAAAACATAAGTTAGAACTACAAAAAATATTGGACTATGAAAAAATCAAACCACTGCACTAAATGTGATTCTACCCAAATCATCCAAATCAAAGGTGGGGGAACGTGGACTGGATATTATAATCATATATCAACAGGAAGTCTGAGACCTATCCTTGTAACAAGATATCTATGTGGCAATTGTGGATTTTCAGAAGAATGGATCGACAACCCAAAAGACATAGATAAGCTAATCAAGAAACATGGCAGCGCTGAAACATTTGGAGATTTTGTATAAATTAAAATATCAAGCATGTTACTCATTAATAATCCTGTAGCTCTCATATTTATATCATATGGAGTTGGTGCTCTACTTACATCTGTATTAATAAAGGCTGACTTAATCCATCACTTTGCTAATAGGAACTATATAAATGATAAATGGACCAAAATAATTGGAGTATTACTTTTTGGCTGGCTTGTAAAAAACACCTTTATGCGGTTATTTAACCAAAAAGTATATCTCAAAAACAACAGAGATAAGGAGTCAATCGAAATCTTGATCAAAGAAATGACTAATGCGGAAGTTGGTCATTTGATAGGGTTTATCACCTTACTTTTCGTTAATATTTATATGCTTTTTATAAACATAAACCCTATTTATGTAATAACGTTTGGTTTAATCAACATAGTCTTTAATCTCTACCTCGTGTTTCTTCAGCAATACAATAAGCGAAGAATTACGAGATTATTAAATAGGATGTAAGACACAATCATTTCTATTTTTTCAATGGCTTTAGTCGCTTTTAAGCAATTCTAAAATATTCCGATAGTCAGACATTCCAGCCGTAATTAGTATATATAACATACCAAAGACTAAATTAAAAAGCTAATTCTAAGTTCTTATTTACTTTTAAAACTAATCATCTACGAAATAATTCGTAGTAAAATTTGCAAGTACGAATTATTTCGTATAGCTTTGTACGAAAATATTCGTAGACAGATTTACGTTTTGAAATTGTAAAACAAAATATATGGCTAAGCCTACCCAAAGTGAATTGAAAATCTTACAAATATTGTGGGATAGAGGACCATGTTCCGTAAGAGATGTTCATGAAAAGATATCTGAAGACAAAGAAGCAGGATATACAACGACCCTCAAACTAATGCAGATAATGGCAGAAAAAGGTCATGCTGATCGAGATACATCTTCGAGGACACATATTTATTCTGCAGTCGTTTCAGAAACTGAAGCAAAAAAGGATCTCCTATCATCTTTCATTAGTTCCACGTTCAAAGGATCAGCTAAATCATTAGTCCTACAAGCTCTAGGTAATGGTGAAACAAGTCAAGAAGATCTAGATGAAATCAAAAAACTAATCTCAAGCATAGAAAACTCTAAATAAAATGATTGATCAATTAACTTCTCTTCTTGGCGTTGATGTTTCTCATGCACTTGGATGGACTATTATCCATTCATTGTGGCAGGTTTCTCTTTTGGCGCTTATCATGTCAGGAATTCATAAGGTTTATAAAAGTAAGTCTTCCGAGTTTCAATACGGTATATCTCTGATGAGTATTTTGTTAGTTTTTGCTTGCAGTGTGCTCACATTTATCATTTACTATACAGGTGATAGTGCGACTTCAGTATCAGAAACGGCATTGAGTACAGCTCTTAATCAAACAGGAGTAATAGAATCTTCAACCAGTATCTTTGATAACATCAATAATGCTTTTGCTAATAATTTACACCATATAAATACGATCTGGATAGTTGGTGCTATTTTGTTTTCACTCAAGTTCGTTTTATCATACGGTTACATTAAGTATATAAAATCAACAGCAAAGGAATTACTCGACCCCTCAGTTCAAAAGTTATTGGCAACAACTAAAACTAACATTGGCATAAAAAAAGCTGTCAAATTTTTTGAGTCCGCAAAAATCAATGTGCCAATGGTTTTGGGGCACGCAAAACCAGTAATTCTGTTCCCTATAGGAATGGTTACAATGCTTACCACAAAAGAAATAGAGGCTATCATCGCTCACGAATTATTTCACATTAAACGCAATGATTATCTAGTCAATTTGGCATTAACTTCTATTGAAATAATCTACTTTTTCCATCCAGCCATGTGGTGGATCAGCGCCAATATAAAAGCAGAAAGGGAAAATTGCTGTGACGACGCAGCTATAAATTATAATATCGATTCAGTAACATATGCTAAGGTCTTAGTAAAATTAGAGGAAATGCGACATGCAGGAATTCCATCTTTAGCTATGCCTTTTGCCTCGAACAAACATCAATTATTAAACAGAATAAAAAGAATACTCAATATGGAACAAACTAAAAATGATATCAGAGAAAAATCTGTAGCAACTGTTTTATTGTTATTTGTAGCTATGCTGTTTGCTAGTAATACATTCTCCACCAAGCAAAATTTAGAATTAACAAATACACAGTTAGTAGAAAACAATGAAGACCCTATTAAGCTCGAAGCTAAAGATGAAATAGTCGTTAAAATAGAAAATGGCCTTTTCTCGGCTTTGACTGTTGACGGTCTTGATATAAATAGTGATGAAATAGTTGAAAAGTTGAAAAAATCTTTTTCTAACAGAATAGATGAGGGAGGCGTAAAATATGATCAGACATTTTACATGAAGGGAAATCCAATATTAGAGTTACACAATGACAAATATGTTTTACATGGAGATGACTCCCACATCGAATTTGAAGATTCAAAAATAGAAGAATTTCGAATTGACACACTCCCATTAAATATGCACTTGGATAATGATTTAGTGACAATTACAACTGACAAAAACGGTAAAAAGATAGAGGTAACAAAAAAGAATGGCAAAATCACAAAACTCAAAATAGACGGGAAGGAAATCCCAGAAGATGAATATCCCACGTATCAAAATGATATTGACGCAGCATTAGATGGTTTTACTTTTGACATGGGTAATCAATTGGAAGATTTAGATTTTGATATGGAAAACCTTTTTGATGGCAAATCAATGGATAGCATCTTTTCTAACTCATTCGGAATGATGTTCGATGGAAAAGATTGGAGAGAGTTCGGCGGAAATATTGAGCAACTTTTAGATAATGATGTATTTGAGAAATTGAAAGACATGGAGAACTTTAGAATGTTTGATATGGAAGGTCTTGAAAACCTTGAAGAACTAGAAAATCTAAAAGAACTAAAAGGTCTAGAACAATTACAAAACTTGGAAGGGCTCGAAGGACTTGAAGGCCTCGAAAAAGCACTGGAAAGTATGGGTATTCAATTAGATTCTTCTATGAAAATGCTTAAGCTGGACATGGATGGTATTGAAGGCTTCGGTGATTTTAGAGGTTTCGACGGTTTTGAATTTTTTAGCGACGACAATATGAGTATCAGAGATAATGAGAGTCCATTTGGATCGAGTACCGTAGTTGACAGACTAGGCAGTGCGCTTAACCGTGATGGGCTATTAAAAGAATACAAATCTAATAAAATAGAACTGTCAGGAAAGCATCTTAAAATTAACGGTGAAAAAATGCCTAAAGCGCTGTTCAATAAGTACAAAAATATATATCAAGAGGAGACTGGCGCACCATTGACTAAGAAATCTAAAATGGTCTTTGACGTTGAAGGAAAACCAAGTAATAGGAAGGTGAGAAGTTTTTAGAAACAATTGCACAGAAACAACAAAAGGAAGTCCCATTACGAGACTTCCTTTTTATTTGCTTTTATTCATCAAACAATTCAATCTTGTAGGTTTTAATTTCTGATAAGGGATTTTGACTGTCTTCCTCTCTATATATCTTAGAGTAGAGTAATTTTTTAGAATTCCTTTTTCATATTTGTATAAATATTCAATAGCCCTACTTCTGCTTCATTGTAATATGCACTCCGCTTTAGTCGCTTCTTTTCATCATATCCTTTTCAGTCTTGATTTAAGTTTGTTTAGAATTCTTCATCTGTTACAGATTCCGTTATTTCATCATTTTCATCAAGTGATTCGCTTTTAAGCAGTTCCCATATAGCTTCAGCTCTAGGGTTTGTTTTAGGAATGTATTGGTAAGTAGTATCCGAATCTATAAAATTTGTAATATTTTCCATTCTGCTTGATGTTGCAGGGTGCGTTTGAAAATATTCCATACTTTTTTCAATATCAATATCTGAATCTATTTTATCTTCTAACTCCTGTGTACCCTCTCTTAGTCTTTCGAAAAGATTGTACATCGCACGGGGTCTAATCCTATTATCTTTTAGATAACTTAATCCTACCACATCCGCTTCTGTTTCTTGAGTTCTAGAATTAGACAATTCATAGAGATTAGCAGCATTTTCTAATACTACAGAAGAAGCACCAGCTACATCACCTGTCAGTACTGACATTAGAAAATAACTTGACATACTCCTAGTGATCTGTTTAAAAGAATGTCTTTCATTTACATGCGCCAATTCATGACCTAGAAGGGCTGCCAATTCATCCCATGATTGCGTCTTTTGTATCAGGCCTTTAAATACAACTATTTGGCCTCCTGGTACGGCAAAGGCATTCACCATATCATCATTGGCATAGTCGATTCTAATATCATAAGTACTTGTAAATCCACATTCTACAAAGAACTCTTCTAGTAGCTCTGATTTCAAAGAGTCCCTATCGATCATATATGCCATATTATCATACATAAGCTCTCCAGCTTTAGTCTCTAGGCTCATGGGTAAAATCTTCACCGCATGTTCGCCCACCCAAGGAGAAACATGAAAGATGTAACTATACATTACGAGAATTAATATTAGAGAACTTCCTAGTACTAGTCTGATCGGCTCGACATTGGTAATGAAATGGTATAATGATTTTACTTTCGATTCTTGCTCACTTACTAATTTCAATAATTTCTCAGCCCCCTCTCCGTTAAGTTCTATCCTTTCATAAGGGAATTCACCATAGCTTAATAGCACCTTTTTACCTGAGGAAAAACTTTCACTAGTTATATTCTCTAGATTCCAAAAACGATTAATTTTCTCATCTCTTTCTGTACTCTCTATTTTGAGACCATTCATCTGACTTTTAACCTCTACCAAATAAGAATTTGAGGTTTTACCATCGAAATACTTCGCTTGCATGTCCTAATTATTATAATAGTGAATAATCAGAAACCAAAATCAATATCCATCATATCTGTAAGCTCATCCCCAGTAGCGTCTCTGTAATCCTCACTAGACTGTTCTAGGCTATCATAATCGAACCCATCAGGCACTATTACATTACGCATAAACATTTTCATAGTTCTCATAAAGGTCCACGGATATGCTAAACCAACTGTAAATACAAGTAAGAGTCCATTGACCACTAGCGTTTTCCAAGCTTCTTTGTTTTCTAGAGTAGACTTGAATAGCTGCCTATTGTTGCCATATTCTATATAGGTATTCTCCACTGAGAAGTTGAATCTGTTTTTTATAAATATAGGCATATAGAGAAATAAAGTGGGGTAAAGAAGAATAAAGCCCAAGATGTTTATACCGAATAAGTCTCCTCCTGTGCCTCTAAAATTGAATCGCAAATTTCCAATTTTAGTGTGAGAGATTAAATATTTCTGAACAGCAACTCTCATCCACGCCCCATATATTCCTAATGTCAGTATGGTTAAGAGTAAGTTTTTAACAAATAAAATTAAAAATTCTTTGAAGTCTCCATCGAATGAAAAGAAAATACCACGCCATGATGTTCTAGATATTCGGTATTTCCAGCCACCAAAAATAGCAAAAGGAATCAGGATAAGCATTAATAAATAGATACCTATAAGAACAAAAAATCCACTAGTAAATGTGGCAAAAAAGATAAGCGAAGCATAAAAAGATATAATAATAGCATACATAATAAGAAAACCTATAAACATTTCCTTACCTGTACCATTGAATACGAATCTAGAATCTCTAAATTCAGTTTCATTCCAAGTATACTTTCTATACGCAGCCTTTGCCCATGGATAATATATACCCAAAGTAATTAATGTTAGTAATACATTGACGACGACTATCCCAAAAAAGGTAGAGCCTTTTCCATGAAATGATAAGCGATTTGCTTGATTGTTTTTGAATGATTGGTCTCCGTAATTTTCCATATTTGATTTATTATGATAATAATTGATTGTTTTTGCGATTATACAAAATGCTAGTCACACAGACAAAACTAGTAAATATAATGAATACGTTCCGTTTCAACTATAATAATGGCCGTGAAAGTATCTCTATATTTCTTCAAATAAACAACCATTTTCAAATTATACCTATTACTAATATGATACCCTCCCAAAAATTGCGAAATTTGTAGCATGCAAGATGTAGGACAATCATATCTAGAAGAATTAAACGAAATACAAAGGAACGCGGTCACAGCAACCAAAGGTCCAGTAATGGTAATCGCCGGCCCCGGATCCGGAAAGACGCGAGTACTAACTTATAGAATCGCTCATATTATCAATCAAGGTGTACCACCATGGGAGATATTGGCATTGACCTTTACCAATAAGGCTGCCAAAGAAATGAAAGAAAGGATCGAGAAAGTAGTCGGCACAGGTGCTCAAAGAGTATGGGCAGGTACATTTCACTCACTATTCGCAAAGATTCTAAGGAGGGAAGCACATAAAATCGGCTATCCAAATGACTTCACTATCTATGATACTGATGATAGTAAGAGTGTAATCAATGAAATAATAAAGTCGCTCAACCTCGATAAAAAAGTATATAATAATGGTGCCGTTCGTGCCCGAATATCTGCCGCTAAGAGTAACTTAATCACTCCCAAAGCATATGTAAACAATGAAGAACTGATGGCACTCGATCGAATGAATCGAAGACCGCTTATATATCAGATCTACGAAAAGTATGCTGCCAAATGCCTGAGAGCAGGAGCTATGGATTTCGATGATTTATTACTTCAGATGTTTCGTCTTTTATACCAAAATCCGGATGGCGTAAGAGAAAAATACCAACAGCAGTTTAAATATGTAATGGTAGATGAGTTTCAGGATACGAACGTACTTCAGTACTCTACCGTCAAGCTTCTTGTTGATTATCCAGGTAGCCCGCAGAATATCTGTATCGTTGGAGATGATGCACAGTCTATCTATTCGTTTAGAGGAGCAACTATCGAGAATATACTGATGTACCAAAGTGACTATCCAAATGTACAGACCTTCAAACTAGAGCAAAACTATAGATCAACATCATTCATAGTTGAAGCTGCAAATGAGGTGATCAATAACAATAAGCGCCAGATTCCGAAGAAAATATGGACAGATAAAGGTGAAGGTGAGAAGATCAAAGTCATCAAGGCGATGACAGAGACAGAGGAAGGAAAACGGATCGCAGATAGCATAGTAGAACATAAAAATAGATATAACCTCAGGAATAGTGAAATCGCAATTCTATATAGAACCAATTCTCAATCAAGAGTATTCGAGGAACAACTAAGGAGATCAAATATTGCCTATAGGATCTATGGTGGACTTTCATTCTACCAAAGAAAAGAGATAAAAGATCTTGTAGCCTACATGAGACTTTCCGTTAATGATAAGGATGATGAAGCACTCAAACGTATCATCAATTACCCGAAAAGGAGCATTGGGAAGACGACGATAGAAAAGATCTCAAAACTGGCCGATGACAATGAAATGAGTATGTGGCAAGTTCTTGCTCAGATTGATTTCGGTCCGAGAGCAAAAAAGTCAATCGGAGATTTTGTACAATTGATAAAATCATTCAAGCAAAAAGCTGTCACTCAAGATGCCTATGAACTGGCTACATTTATCGCTAGAAAATCTGGAATATCCGAATTGCTAAAATCAGATACAAGCCCTGAAGGAGAAGGTAGAGTAGAAAACGCCAATGCCTTATTGGATGCCGTAAAAGAATTCGTAGATGATGATGAATTAATAGATGGAGAAGAAGTTCAAGAGAAATCAATGTCTGTATTTTTACAGTCGATATCTCTCATGACCGATGCCGATAAAGATGAAGAAAATACAGACGTAGTGACCCTTATGAGTGTTCACGCGGCTAAGGGCCTAGAATATAAGTCAGTATATGTAGTCGGGTTAGAAGAGAATCTATTTCCATCATTCATGTCCCTTTCTTCACCTGATCAAATAGATGAGGAGCGTAGATTATTCTATGTAGCCATTACGAGAGCAGAAGAATATCTTACTCTTAGTTTTGCTACAAGTAGGTATCAATATGGTAATGCTAGGTACAATGACCCAAGTCGATTCTTAGAGGAATTAGGACAGACGAATATCGATTCACTCATGTCAATTTCAAAAGAGAAACCAAGCTTCGGGACACCTAAAGTACTGGGTAACTTTAAAAAATTAGGACCGCAAAAAGTACCGGCTCTAGGAATAGATCCTGGAGACTTCAAGGCAAGCCCCGCCACTAAAATCAAAGAAGGTATGACTGTTATCCATTTGAAATTTGGGCAGGGTGTTGTAAAAACAGTAGATGAAAGGTTGGTAGCAACGATCTTCTTCGATGGACTCTCGGATAGTAAAGAAAAAAGAATTATGCTTAAATATGCCAAACTTCAAATCTTAGATTAATCGATGGTGGTACGCTCTTGGATATCACTTTTTACTTTTGTTGGGATCTTTCTTTTCTCATCAGTCCTCCATGGACAATATCGAGTAAAAACGTATGATATATCTAAGACGATTACTTCATTGAAGTCAACGGAATTCGGATACTTACAATACGGAACCTCCACTGGAGAGCTTGGTCTGTATGACGGAATAATATTGGATCGTCAACAAAATTTTAATGCCACAATCGTTGATATCCAATATAAAAACTATCAGACATTTATCCTGACATCAAAGGGACTATTCACAATTAAGGGTAATAAAAAGACATTGCAGAGTCCCAATAATCTACATGTTTTAGATTACAGCCAAGATCAGAATACACTATTAACAACAGCGGGTATATTTGAAAAATCCAGTAATGACTTCGTTCCTAATCGTGAAGAATTTTATAATGTCAATGAAATAAAAAATGGAGGTTTTTTCGAAGTGGATAAAACCAACTTTTTATGGCTTGATCGGGCAGTATATATCAAAGATAAATCTTGGCGAGAATTTGTTCTCCATCCAAAATCAGATATCAGTGTAACCGCTCAAAACCATAAACTATTTATTTCTGATTCCAAAGGAATTACTTCATTTGGAACAGAAGGATCGATCGATACTTTATATAGGACAGATTCTATTGGCCTAACAAAAATATTTGGAATTGGTGATTACAACCTTCTCTACTGTGCGGATAATCAGGTGGGCATATTCAATGCTCGCAGTCGAGAACTAACCAATATTAGAGAACTAAACACAGAACTCATCCATACAGTTACGGTTGATAAGTGGGATAATATATGGATAGCGGCTGGTTCATATTTATATCAAATAATTGATTCCAAGAATATAGAAAACTATGATCCTCCAGAAATAAATATATCATCTATTAAGGTAAATGGAGAGACGCAAACTACAGAGGAAACAGTGACTTTGGATAATGGTAATAATGACCTGGAAATATCATATGAGGGAATACATCTTACCAGACCACAAGAACTAGTCTACCAAACAAAATTGACCAAATCTAACAGCCTATCGGATAATGAAAATTTCAACGAATGGTCAGAAGCAAGCAAAAAAAACGAAGCGAAATATAGAAATCTCGATGCAGGAAAATATCGATTTCAAGTGCGTGCCACAGTAGATAATAAATACTACACCTATGCCGAAACGATTAATATCCGCATTAATGATGATACGGTCCAGTATTATTGGTTGGCTGGTCTATTGGGAGCCTTAGGTATCTTGCTTACCGCTGTGTTTTTCAATTCTCGATATAATCGACTCAAAGAAAAATCTGACCAAGAAAGGAAGTTATTGATCCAAGAAAACAAGATGCTAAACTTGCAGCAAAAAGCATTACAGTTGCAGATGAATCCGCATTTCGTATTCAATGCACTAAACTCTATTCAAGGACTGATTGCAAAAGAGGACAATAAAAAAGCCAGAAGGTATCTACAACAATTTTCATCTATGATGCGTAGTGTGCTCAATCAAAGTCGTGAAGAAAAGATCTCTTTGGAAGATGAAGTAGCATATCTAAAAAGTTATCTCTCATTGGAACAAATGGCAAATAATGAAAGTTTTGATTTCGAAATTATCGAAGATTCAAATATAGAGGATGGCATAAGTATTCCTACAATGATCATTCAACCATTCATAGAAAATGCTATTATACACGGAGTAAAAGGTCTGAAGGAGAGACGTGGAAAAATAAATGTTCGGTTTGATCAAGATGGAGGTAATATAAGATGTACGATCTCAGATAATGGATTGGGTAGAAAAGCGGCGGCACAGAATAAGGTGTCTACTCACAAATCAGTTGCTTTAGATGTAGTAAGGGAAAGACTAACTGGGAAAGGTGTAAGAAATAATCCTGTCAAATATACTGATATGCAGGATCAACAAGGCAGTCCGGCAGGAACAGACGTGGAGATCACTATACCAATTAGCTAAAAATCAGTACTTAAGGAATAGTAAAAAAGATCCTTAATTTTGACTACCCCACCGCAAACGGATGGCGAATTCACCAAAATTTTTCCAACCTTAAGGTCGGAAATCGGATCTTTTTTGTGATAAGGCGTTTTTATACAAAACATTTTTTATGACCCCGACGCAAGCATCGGAGAATTTAAGTATTAAATAATAATAATTGAGTAGAAAGACAGATATAAAATTCACGACAGGTATAATCGTATTCATAAAGAACCCTAGACTAGGCCATGTAAAAACCCGTCTTGCTAAAGACGTAGGAGATGAAAGAGCACTAGAGATCTATCTAAAATTGACAGCTCATACGCAGCGTGTATTATCCGCTGTACCGTATGTAAACAGGAATGTCTACTACTCTGAATTTATAGATGATACAGATGATTGGTCTACGGATACATTCATCAAAGGATTACAATCTAATGGTGATTTAGGGGACAGGATAAAACATGCATTCCATGAAGTATTCGAACAAAATGAAAAGGTGATAATAATCGGTAGCGACTGTGCCCAATTATCTGCAAATCATATCCAACAAGCAATCGATACTCTTGATAACAATAATGTAGTCATCGGACCAAGTTTAGATGGCGGTTACTATCTGCTCGGCATGGATTCTAATTTTCAATTTCTATTTGAAGATATCGAATGGAGTACAGAGTCTGTTTTCGAAACAACTAAAAACAAAGCGCTTGCCCAAGATCTAACCGTAGCAGAAATAGAGAAACTATCAGACATTGATTACATCGAAGATTGGGAAAAATATGGGTTAAAGTAATAACCAAAACTAGATCATTGAGCGCCTGCGATCGGTGAGCTATCATTTCGCTCAATTTCAAGTTAACAACAACGTCTTGTCTTATTCCGTTAATTCCTACTTCAAAAAATCAATATTCCGTTTCAAGCCTTGAAACTTAGTCCGCTTAACTGGTGACCCTGCGAAAATCTTATCAAATGTATCCTCTGTGATCTCTTGCCAATCACTTTTTGTCATTCCAAGAAGATCTTCATGTGGCTGAAATTTTGGTTCTTCATGCTGTTTAGAAAATCGATTCCAAGGACACACTTGCTGGCAGATATCGCATCCAAACATCCAATCCTGCATCTGTGGAGAAAACTCTTTTGGTAATTCGCCCTTATGTTCTATCGTCAGGTAAGATATACATTTACTCCCATCCATAATGTACCCTTCTTCGCTAATCGCATCTGTCGGGCAGGCTTCTATACATCGAGTACACGTGCCACAATGGTCTTTTATCGGATGATCATATTCTAATTCTAAGTCGCAGATAATTTCGCAAAGGAAGAAATAAGATCCCTTTTTAGGATTGACCAATAGAGAATGTTTTCCGACCCATCCCAATCCTGACCGTCTCGCCCAATCTCGTTCTAATACTGGAGCACTGTCTACAAAACATCGTCCATCAATCTCTCCGAATGTTTCTTGGATCCATTTGTAGAGTATGATCAACTTCTTTTTCACTACTTTATGGTAGTCTTTACCATGTGCATACATAGCTAGTTTTGGCGCAGATTCGTCTTGAATCGCTTCTGTATAGTAGTTATACATCAGACTGATTACTGACTTCGATCCCGGAACTAATTCTGTGGGATCCACTCGCTTATCAAAGTGGTTTTCCATATATGACATCCCACCATGATTTCCTTGATTGAGCCAGTCTTCTAGTCTGCGGGCTTCTTCATCCATGTGCTCGGCTTTAGCTATGGCTATGCCCATGAAGCCTAGTTCGGCAGCTTTTTGTTTGATTTGAGATGTGATTGTGAGATTCAATTATCTATTAAATTGTTGAAATAAGGACTCGTTAAATTATGCAAATGCAAAATCTTTACGATTTAGTCTAAGTTGAGGTTTACCTAATTTCTTTATTGATTTTTCAATATTTGTTTTGTCTTCTTCTGATATTTGAGCTGGCACTAGCCTATCGAGATCTATTTTCAAAAGCTTACTTATCACAACCAAATCTTTTAGTGTAAACGCGACAATGCCGTTCATTAACTCTGACATGTATGATTTACTTTCATGCCCGAGTATTTTTCCAAATTCTTGTTGATTAAGCTCTAGATTTTTTAATTTGGATTTTATAAGGTTCTTTCGTAATTCTATAAACTCCAGTTTTGATTGGACTGCTTCTTCAGCTTTATCGCTTTCTGTGATTCGAGCCTCAGTAATATTCGCGCGCTTAGACCAGTGCTTTGATTCATAAGCGATGATAAGCTCTCTAATTCTTGACCTTTTTATTTGAGCCTCAGGAAACTCTTTCGCCATCGTTCTCAATTGCCTTTCGACAAGCGCCGCATTTTCCAACTCAAGTTCATTAGCTATCACACCTTTTTCTAATAGTTCGTCTATACTAAATTCATCAATCATATCCATTTTTTTGATTGTAGCCATTTGCGAATTGTACTCTTATTATTTTTAAATGTAGATTCATATTCTTTATGATCTCCACACCAAACAATAGTAGCTTGATCCTCTTCTAACTCTATTAAAATCATAGTTCTATCAATTGATATATTGAAAAAGTAAAATCCATCTGAATGGACTCTGTCTGCATCAGGTCTACTTATTTTTATATCCTCTTGAGTTGACCAACTTGCATTTTCAAGAGTATGAATAAGATTGTCGATTTCTGAAACAAGTTTAGTGTTGCCCCTTTTCTTTCTGATATATTTTTCAATAATTTTACGATATACTATTTTCATTCAACGTGAATGTAGCAATAATAGTTCGCACTATTACAGAACTATTTAAATCTGCGGTTAATTTTATTTTCTATGTTTTTTAAAAAAATCACAAACCACTCTGCAATTTTATTTTCATTATACTCATTTGCGACAAGCTTATAAGATTCCTCAGCCAATTTATTTCTCACTTTTTTATCTCTACATAATGCCAAGATTGCCTCACTCATATCTTTCGGATCATTATTGACCAAGCGGATATTCTTACCATCTTCAAAAAGCTCTCTTACCCCTTCTGTATCTTTAGTTATTATACATTTTCTCGCTGCTGCGTAATGATAGATTTTATTGGGTATGACAACATCTGTTTTTATGGATTCCCCAAAGACACCAAGGCAAATATCAAATTCGTTAATGGCAGCATTAAGTTGATCAAATGGCACTTTGTCTATAAATTCTATATTATTTACATCCAGTAATTTTGCCAACTTCGTTACCTCTTTGTAGGTAGCACCAGAACCAATAATTTTAAATTGTATCGTTGTTTCATTTTTAAGAAGGTGAGCGGCTTTTACTATTTTATCTACTCCTTGTAACGGATTAAAGCTGCCGTAAAAACCAACGACAACTTTATCATTTTTAGATCTTTCTATAGGAAAAAACTGTGATGTATCCGCTCCAATATATATCGCTTCCATTGGCTTAGTCAATCTATACTTATCTGCCAGATATTTTTGATGTGCCTTGGTGTCCCATATCAGTATGTCAGGCCAATAGAATGAGAGAAGATCAACAAGATATTTCTGTGGTGCTTTCCACTTCATCCCATAGTCAATAACACGAGTCATGTACACAGAAATTAATGGATCGAATACAACTGGAGCCATACTTGATAACTTCACAAAAGCAACATCTCTATGTCGAAATGGTGGTACAATTACGAAATCTACCTTTGCGGATTTTCTTTTGATCTCTTTATGAGTTGACCAGTTTCTACTCTTAATACTATATAGCTCTACCGATACATCATCCCGCTTTTTTAGACCATTCAGCAGGACTAACACTCGATTGTATCGAAAGTCCGTTTTACCAACAAATAACAACTTTAAGGTCATCTATCCATTCAGCTTATTGATCAAATCAGTGCTAGAGTGCCCCTGTAAAAAAGGGATGATTTCTACTTTGCCACCATGCTCTTCCACAAAATCAGCCCCAACAATGTTTTCTTTTTTATAATCCCCTCCTTTGACCAATACATCTGGAGATACTGCCGAAATCAGATCAATCGGTGTATCTTCTTCAAATACAATTACTAAGTCTACTGAAGACAATGCCGCTAAGATTGAAGCACGGCTTTCCCCGTCTTTTATCGGTCTTTCAGTACCTTTTAACCGTTTTACCGAGGCATCAGAATTAAGTCCAACGATGAGTATATCTCCTTTTGCTTTTGCTTGCTCTAAATAGGTAATATGCCCGAGGTGAAGTATATCAAAACATCCATTTGTGAATACAATTTTATGTCCTAGACTCTTCAGATCTTGAATTAGCTCTTTGCTGGACGATATGGTTTGTATTTTAATTTTGAATGTCATTTTTTTATTGGGTGTCTA
>CALKXE010000015.1 GCA_938003955.1 uncultured Saprospiraceae bacterium
TAGATAACTTCCAATTTAATATAATTGAGCTCATTCATTAATTTGAATGAGCTATTTTTGTTTAAGGTAATTTGGCTAGATATCTATAATAATGAAACTACTCCTTGTTTAACCTCAGAATTAGATATAAGAAGAAATACTATATCTATTTCTTACGGCGTCTACATTAATTTTTCTCATTATTGACCATTCACAAGATATTTGAACCGGTTGTCACTGTTTTTTACCGACTATAAGGTTTAATTAAATTGCCGGAGAATTGTATTAGCTTTAGAAGCTAATACCCCTAATATGATTCATACAGTTATTATAGAAGATGAACGGGATGCAGTGTCTTTATTGTCAGGTATAATTAATGAATACTGCCCTTCATTATTGATAGTTGGTGTGGCTGGTAATATTCCTGATGGATTGAAACTAATTGAAGACGTAAAACCTAATCTTGTTTTTCTAGATATAGAGATTGAAGGTGGTACTTCTTTTCAGTTATTAGATAGATTGAAGCATGTATCTTTCAAGATCATCTTCACAACAGCTTATGATCAATATGCCCTTAAAGCTTTCAAATATGGAGCTATAGATTATTTACTGAAGCCTTATAGTCCCAAAGATGTGGTTAGGAGTATAGAAAGAGTGAAAAAAACACAATATGACCAAACAATATTCAATAGACTTGATTATCTGATCAAACAAAATAAACCAAGTCAAAACATAAAGATTAATATTCCAACTTCCGAAGGGATGAATATAGTTTCAGTTAGTAACATTATTCGAATAGAAGCTTATAGGTCTTATTGTTTTGCCTATTTATCGGATGGTGATAGAATATTGGTTTCTAAACCTCTTAAAGATCTTGAAGCAATGTTGCCCGATTATATGTTTTTTAGAGTGCATTCTGCTCATCTAATCAATATGGACTATGTCAAAAAATATATCAAAGAAGATGGGGGAAGTATTGTCATGAATGATGGTTGCCATATTCCTATTGCAAGAAGGAGAAAATCTGAGTTTTTAGCAATACTGTCAAGATGATATTAAAAGGGTACATACCTTGTATACTATACAAAAGAACTTATAATCTTACCATTTGGATGATTTACAAGACCATTCATAATAATCAATATTTTAGCAAGAGTCTGAAAGCTATTATTTACATATTATTGTTTTTTTTAGGCTCTATTGCACCATGCATAGGACAACAATCCGATTATATATATACGAATTATACTGTTAGTGATGGACTGCCTAGTAATGAATGTTACGATGTAATTCAAGACAAAAGTGGATATGTTTGGGTAGCAACAGATAATGGTGTCGCTAAATTTGACGGGATTGAATTTAAGAGCTATGGACAATTAGATGGACTTCGTGATGATGTTATTTTTACAATGCGGGAAGACTCTAATGGTCATATTTGGATGGCTGGGTTTAGTGGTGAGATATACATTTATGACCCTATACTAGATATGTTTCATGCCTATAAATTTCAGAATATTATTGATCAGTATATTCAGCCACTTCATATATTGAAAGAGTTTTCTGTGATGAATGGAGACTTAATCGTAGGTATTGAAGGAAAAGGGTTTTTATCTATTGATAAAGCGGGTAAACTTACGTTAGATTTTAGCAATCGTGAAAGCGGATATTCATTGAATGCAATGTTTGATACTCCAATAATTATCTCCGAGTATGATTTCACGCCCAAGCCTAATTGTATCGATACTTTATATATAAAATTAAAAGGAGATTCGATAGAAAGAGCGATTGTGAATTCTTCAAATTCATTGGGAGCGGTAAGGGCGAAGGTTGAAAAAGTGTCGTTAGGTTATTTGATTTCTTTTGGAAATATAGTGAAACTGTTTGATCATAATGGCGATCAACTTTGGGAGTCAACTGAAGACTTTATACAAGGATTATCTAGTAATAATCTTGGATATCCTGTTATTTGCCTTGCGGGCGGTGGAGGGGTAAGAAAATATACAGATATTTTAAATGGAAAATATGTTGAGATAATATCAGGCATCGCTGCAAGTAATTTCTTACACGATAATTCTCAAGGCTATTGGATTACATCAACAGATAAAGGATTGTTTCATATAAAGAATACGAATATCAAATATGTTAGTCATCATCAACAATCAAATTATTACACTCATTTGAAATCTAATGGTAAAGGTTCTCTTTATATGGCATCGTATGATGGTCTGATAGAGCGGCTTGATCTAGAATCTAGACAAAACAGTAGGATTCATTATGCTCCAGGTAATGAGTACAAAAGTATGAAGTTTGATACCTTATACAGGGATCTATGGTTTTCTAATAATGGGCTAACAAAACTGTATAATGAAAAGAATGGTTCTATAAATCAGGTTGTTAATATTTTTAATCCTATTGATAATATGGTGTCATCAGATTACTTATTTGATACGGAAAATATACTGGTGCCCAGCTCCATAGGTTCATTGTTTAATATAGATAGGTCTGGTTTAAAAACTAACCTTGATCTTAGAGAATGTGATGACTCGCTAAAAGTACCGAGGTGTTATGATATTGAACGATGGGGTGAGACAATATTACTAGGTTCTCAAGAAGGTGTTTTAGAGTATTCCAATGGGGCTTTGATTCGGAACGAAAAATTCAACATATTATCATCTGTCCGAATTGAAGACATAGAAGCGGATGTTAATGGTGATATATTATTTGGAACCAAAGGATTTGGGGTCGTTTATTTTGATGAAAGAAATCAACAGGTACTATTCTTAAATGTAAAAGAAGAAATTCTTGATAATAACATAGAGGATGTTGAAATAGGTCCAAATGGAGATATTTATATAGCAACATTAAAAGGAATTTCAGTGGTTAAATTCAATTCAAGTCGTTATATCAAAAATCCTAACGCTAGAACTGGGTATACAATAAAGAACTATACTCAAGTACATGGATTACCAAGCCCAGATGTATATGATGTCGAAATTGTTGGTGATATGATATATGCCGCAACTGGAAAAGGAGTAATAGAATTTAAAGAAGAGGATAAGAATAGGTCAACACAAACTCCCAGAATTATAGGTGTAGACATAAATGGGCAGGCCTACAGTTTTGCAAACGATCTAAATCTAAATTATGATCAGAATTATTTGAAAATTAAATATTCATGTATAGATATCCGTCAAGGAAAAAGTATTAAGTATGGATACTCTATAAATAATCAGTTATATTATATAACGTCTAATCAGGAACTAGATTTGATTGATCTTAGCCCTGATTCGTACTCTGTGAAAATTTCTGCGCAAAATGAAGATGGTATATGGGGAGAGCCAGTTACCTTTAATTTTGAAATCAAGCCCCCATGGTGGAAGACATGGTGGTTTTATTTACTGGTTTTAATTGGAGTCTTCAGCTTTATATATTATTATTTTAGGAGTCGTGAACTTGCTCTCAGAAAAGAGACAGCTATCAAAGACGAATTAAGGTCATTGGAAAAAGCTGCCCTTCAGTCACAAATGAATCCTCATTTTATATTCAATAGCCTCAATTCCATCCAGAATTTCATAATGTCTAATGATAAAATGGCAGCAATGGACTACCTCGGCCGATTTGCAAAGTTGATCAGACTTACATTGAATGCGTCTAATGAAAATACTATTCCACTATATGATGAAATACAAATGCTCGAATACTATCTATCTCTTGAAAAGCTAAGATTCAAATCTAAATTTGATTATGAGATTATTATCAGTGATGATACAGATGTACACAATACTTATCTTCCACCAATGCTCATGCAACCCCTCGCAGAAAATGCCGTTAAACATGGGATGAATGGTATACATGAAGGAGGTGTTATCGAGGTTAGGATAGGCAAAAAGGCTGGAAGGCTTTTTATAGTAGTCCGAGATAATGGACCTATGTTAGGAATTAATATGATCCCCAACACTAATCAAGCCTCAGAAGAATGTAAAAAGCATCGGTCATTGGGGATGCGGATTACGGGAAAGCGTCTTAATATGGGGGAAGAGCTTGACTTTAAGCAAGTAGATGGCTGGACGGAGGTAGAGGTTTGGGTGTAAGTCGCCTCGCTAGATTTATGCTTTATCAAAATCTGGTATTTATATGTAGAGAATTGTAGGTTTTTGTGATGAATAGCTGATATTATTAATGCAAATGGTAGATAATTAGTCCTCTTTGAAAACTAATTTAACATGTATTATATTTTTTTCATTACTTAAAATACTGTAAACCATAGTAGTGCAAAAGGGTAAAAAAAAAGGTTGCTTTTTTGCTAATTTTCTTTCCATAAAGTTTGGTAATTGGATAAAAAGCGTGCTATCTTTGCAACCCCTTACGAAAGGTATGAAAGCAAACGAGGCTATCAACTTAGTAATGATAAAGAGGGAAAAACGATCATTGACACGACTGGAAGAAATAGAATAAGAATAACGCAAGTTTTAAATATAT
>CALKXE010000016.1 GCA_938003955.1 uncultured Saprospiraceae bacterium
GTGTACAAAATCAAGAAAAATAGATTTGCTAAATACATTGGATTATCAGAACCCAATCTTCATGCCCTACTCAAAGGGAGAAGAAAGGTAAACAATGAAATTGCCAAAAAAATTGAATTGATATTTAGTATTGATGCACAAGCTTGGTTGTATATAGAGACGAAAAATGAAATGAAAAAATTCAATTCAAATAACAAAATAACAAGCAAAGAATATTCTATAAAGGAGCTTGTCGGATGAAATGCTGTTACTAATTATAGATAAGAAGCAACAAGCTCTTCGTAGCAATTACTCTTATCAAGGGACCTTGCATAAACTTAGCATAAGTCCATACTGCATATTACAAAACAACAATAAACCAAACTTACAAAGTCAATAACCCAAACATCTTCAGTCGGATCATCTCTTTGCTAAACCATAGGATTTCAAAATCTTCATGCTGAGTTTCATAGTCCGCTTTGATATCGGTATAGGTCATTACCTCTTTATTGGCTATGGACAACTAGTAAGGTATTAGAGCCAGTCATGATTTAAAAATAAAATACAAATAACTTGCAGATAAATCGATTTAGCTTTATTTTCGAATAAAATACGGATAAAAATCAAATAAACTAAATGGAGTCGAAGTTAACATTCAATTTTAAGACAAATCAGGAAATACTCAAACTTATAGGATTCATCGATGCATTTAAGGGACGTTGGAAGCAAATAGAGGGTAAAGAATCCCGATATCTTAAAGAGCTACGATTGATCGCTACCATAGAGAGTATTGGTTCATCTACTCGCATTGAGGGTTCAAAGATGTCAAATGTAGAGGTTGAAGACTTTGTTAATGCCATTAAAATAACATCTTTTAAGTCAAGAGACGAACAAGAAGTATTTGGATATTATGATACTCTAAATCTTATTTTAGAATCTTACGATGAGATATCTCTTACTGAGAATCATATACATCAATTACACAAAACGCTTTTAAATAAAAGCACAAAGGACAACCGACATAGAGGTAAATACAAAATGCTCTCGAATAAGGTAGTGGCAAACTATCCAGATGGAAAACAAAAAGTAATCTTCAATACCACTGAAATCCATCTGGTATTGAAAGAAATGAAAACTGCTATAGAATGGACAAATAATGCAATCAATAATGAAGAAACGCATCCACTTATTGCAATAGGCACATTTATCTATGAGTTCCTGTCAATTCATCCATATCAGGATGGAAACGGAAGACTATCGCGATTAATAACGACGTTACTTCTCCTTAAATCAAACTATGATTTTGTGCAGTATGCATCTATGGAATATGAAATAGAGAAACAGAAAAAAGAATACTATAAGGCTTTAATGGCTGGTCAAAAAAATAGATATTCAGAAAAAGAAAAGATAGACAAATGGATACTTTTTTTTCTAAATACTCTAAAAAGTACAATCAACAAGTTAGAGTTCAACTATGAACAAATAAAGGACAAGAAAAGCTATCTTAACCAAAGACAATCTGATATATTGAATTGTTTAATAAAAAACGAACCAATTAAAATAAGTGATTTAACGAATGCTCTGAAAGATTATACCCCTTATATATTAAAAAAGGATGTTAAGTATTTAGTGGATGAAGGAGTCATTAGAAAAATAGGTAAAGGAAAAGCAACAACGTATATAGCAATAGAAAAAATTAAGAACTAAAGGAACATTATAAAGGACGGATTTACCCAGCGTGACAACCTCAGCTAATAATTATACATTGCATAGACTCAGCATAAATCCATGCTACATCCGACAAACCGCCAACAACCAAACCTACAAAGTCAACAACCCAAACATCTTCAGTCGGATCATTTCTTTGCTAAACCATAGGATTTCAAAATCTTCATGCTGTGTTTCGTAGTCCGCTTTGATGTCGGTATAGGTCATTACCTCTTTATTGGCGATGGACAACTTAGGTAGGATTGTTAATAGCCATTCTGCTTTAGACTCCTCGAATATTACCTCTAGGTACTCAATAATCATCTTTTCCCAGATGCTAAGTAGGGTAAAAGGAAGAAGTAGCGTGGATTTGAGCTATAGGTAATAATAAAGCCTATTTGGAAATCCTGTCAATATGTGATATCTTTGAGTTGTGAAGGTAAATATATTTGACAATTCAAGAAAGAAGAAGATAGTGGGTTTAATATCCCTAGCTTTAAAGAATGAATTACCAAGAACCATGTGGAAGTTTGATTGGATTTCGTTATATACCAAGAATGCCCAAATATTTAAACTAGAATACGAAAGAGAGATTCAAGGCCTGCTTAAAATGACTCAAGTAGATGAAGGGTTCTACGAAATGTCCAACCTAGAGCTTTCGCCAGAAAATTATGGATCAAATGGTAAAATAAGCAATGTGGCAGGATGTCTAATTGCATATGGATGCCTTTTAACCTTCCAACTTAACGAAGGTAGCTATAAAGGGCATTTGGCTTTTACAAGTAAGGGTGAATTAATACCACATTATGAAAAACACTACTACGCTGAATTAGTCTATAGAGAGAAAATGATAATCTTCCCCCCAAATGGAAAGAAGCTCATAAAAGAATATTTAAACCTTGAAATTTAAATTATGGTAAACAATATAGAACTCA
>CALKXE010000017.1 GCA_938003955.1 uncultured Saprospiraceae bacterium
GAAACGATCATGGTTAACGTTGAGAAAGTGATCAACAGTTAGAATAGATAAAAGAAAGAAAATTATTAAGAGCAACTACCTTGGCGGCAAGGTAGTTGCTTTAAAGGTATAGTACCATTTGTCATTTATGATGGTATAAAACAGGCTGTATTGAATTTAAAACTAAACTAGCTAGCAATGCCGGAATACGACATAAATGATCCTACGGATGTAGACATTATAAGAGCAAAATTCAATATGCTGACTGCAGACGAGTTTGAAGAGTATATTGAACTAGCCGAAGAAAGAAAAATGGGCTACAAGAATATCAATATCTTGAAGACAGGTCAACGAAAAGCAGGAATAGGAAAATACTTAAGCCCGAAAGTCATCATGTGGATACTCAATCTTACGGATAAGTTGGACTATGAGGATGATGACGAATTTGAAGAAGAGTAGTCCTATTATCGCCTTCGTTGCTTTTCTAATAACTCTATGACAAACTCCCATAAAATCTCGTAATCAATAATTTCACTTTGAAAAAACTGATTAGAGAATGTTCTGGGTTTGTTTTTAAGTTTTTTCTGAAACTTAGTAACATACCTCGTTACTCGTACCGGGTGATAGTCAGCATCTGGTAACTTGAGCAACATTTTGATAAAACAGTTGGCTCGTAAGGTGTCATCATTTTTAAGGTATCGATGGCAATATTGATTGAGTGCATCTAGTCTATCTAATATCTTATCATACTTTTTGTTTATTAACAGCAAAAGCATTTGTGCAATAAGTATAGAAGTATTTTGCCCTTTTTTGTCTGAGGAATACTTAGGGACTTCATTAAGAAATTTGCTTAGCCTAAAATTTCTTGGAGGATATGCTTTTAGAACTTCTTTGTCGACTTTATCAAAAGCAATAAGAATGTTGACATATGCCTCTTTTATCAACCAAGATTGATAGTTTTCTGGATACTGAACTTGGACTTTTTTAGACAATACCGGGTGTATCGTTTTATGCAGGTCATTAAAATTGCTTTCAAACGAATACGAAAAAAACAGCAAGTTTTTGTTTATTAACCAAGGGTTGTTGTACGGAGTTAAAATAGAGATGTTTTCATTTACGATTTTCCGTACATCGTTAAACCTATTTTGATTAAAATATGCTTTAATTAAATCTTTGGAAAAAGTCTGTTTGGCAATTAACGAGAAATAAGGCTTATTAGAAAATGAAATGAGTGCATTTTCACAAGTTTCAATAAGTTTTTCATTGTCGTCCATAATGGTGTGGTAAAAACTTACCAATTGTTTACCATGCCAATCCAAACTAAAGCTTTCAAAGTTTTTACTTATTTCTAAGTAATGATCGCAACATACTTTAACATCATTTTTGAATACCTCTGTGATTTCTTCTTTATTGGCAACATGACGAGTAGATATTTTGATGTAATAGCCTTCTATTATTAATTCCTTTTGGAGGAGTGTGGTATATTTTTCATAAATAGCTAAGTATTTTTTATACTTAACTTTATTAGGGGCTACATACCCATATTGCTTAGCTAGATGCTTCGAAAAAAAGACAGTATGTTCTGTAGCTTCAAACTTTATAGATTTGTTGATTGTAGATTCTGCGATATCAAGTGACAATATTGTATTTGTTCTATAGAAAACCATTGAAAAAAGTGTCCAGCGCCTATTTATTTCATGGATTGCTTTCATTCTCTCTGTGAACCGGGCACTTTCGGAGTCTAACAATAGTAATAAGTTATATAAACGCCTCTTTAATCTAAGTTTGAGCTTTTTGAGGGATTCAACTTTTTTTTGACCCTCATATAAATAAACGAACACATCGTCATCGTTCACGATTTTACCGTTAATGATTAAATCATATAAAAGTGAAATTTTGGTGTCCTTATCATCATTCGCGGTAAGAATAAAACCTCCAGAAGTACATTCCTCTACTATTTGAGCAAGTTGAATCAGTTTGTTCATGCCAAATTTATTTGTTAATTTGTTGAATTGCAAGTGATTATGATTATGCAAATACTAATTTACTAATTTGTTGGTGTCTTTTTTGAATGTATTGTGTTATTATTTAATACATACTTTACTTGTATCTTTGTATAGTAAGGTGATAGAGTTATTGTAATTAACTAAAATATTGACATACAAGTAGATAGCGTTCTATTCTGTGAGTTTGACTAGTATATAAATGTCTTTTTATTGTGTAATTTGTTATGTTTTAACCAAAGTATCCACACTAACTTTGTAACGTAATTAAATTAAAGTGTTATGAATTTATTAGACTGGTTGCTAGGTATGTTAGGAATAGGTGAAGACCTTAATGGATTTTAGATCTTACCAAAACAAAGAATTAATACTTGCAAAGGCAAGTCAAAATATACTTTTAATAAGTAGCGTCATTTTATAATGGTGTTGTGAGTAACATATTAAACCGTTGGGGTTAAGGGACCAACGTCATTTAATCTGCTTATTAAGAGAATTCTCGAAGTTCTCATATTTATAAAGGTGTTATAATTTTAAAACCTCCATTGGAAGTTAAGGGCCAATGGAGGGACCTTTTAAATATTTGAATAGAGATATCAGCAATTAAT
>CALKXE010000018.1 GCA_938003955.1 uncultured Saprospiraceae bacterium
TATCAAATGCACTGTTAACCAACTTGTACTATGACTATTTTTCCTAACCTTTGACATCCCTTTTTGTTATCAAAGATAGTAATGAAATTTATCGCTCTGAAAGAGCGAGGATTTAAACCTAAAAAATGAGACCATTAAAGCTTGCGATCTAAATGGGTAACCCTATTAAATTATATACGCATCTTCTTGAGACACCTAATTTATTAGCTAACTCGTTTGCGTTTCCTGTAGACTTTCTTCTTATTAAAGAATCTATTCTATTTATTATTTGAATTTTTTCTAAAAATGTCATTTCATGCTATATTAATGAATAATTGTTTAAATAACTTATTGATTCCTTAACAGTGACAAAAACTGATCAAAGACTCGCTCAAAGACTGTCTTGTCTTCAGTGATAATGTTCGTTTGTATTGTCATATTGGGTTTATATTTGATGGTGTCGTTGTAGTCAGTAATGATTATTTCTTCAAGTGGAATTTTCACTTCATATACCGATACTCCTTCTTTGTTAATTGTTGGTACTCGGCTTACGCTCTCAACCCTACCTATTACCGATCCAAATTCCTTATATGGGTATGCATCGAATCTTAATATTGCCTTTTGCCCGCTCTCTATCTTACCAATATTACCAGTGGGATATATGGCTGATACATACTTTTCGTTTGCATTTACAGGGATTATGTATCCTATTGGTTCACCTTGTTCCAAGTTCTTTTGTTCATTGATATTTACAGCATATGTAATCTTTCCTGATATTGGGGCCTCTATGGTATAGGTATTCGTCCAGTTGGTTACAGATGCTCTTATCCGCGCTATGACTTCAGCAATGGCAAATTGATAATCTTTTATTGTGTTTGATCTTTGTTCTTCTAGTTTAAGTTTTTCTAGTTCTAGTTGTTCTATTCTTATGTCATTTTGGATGATGGTATTATTCATTCCTTCATATTGCCTTTCTTTTTGTAGGAGAGCCGTCTTCGCTCGTTCTAAATCAAGATCACTGATCGCTCCATCACTGTTTAGGCTTTCGTTTCTCTTATAATCTTTATCTGTTAGTGCTAATTCGCTCCTATAGATTCCTTTCTCCTTTTGTTGTGAAATATTTAGTTTCTTAATCTTTGCTATCTCCCTACTAAGATTATCTATTTGTTGGAACACAACTCCATCTTTTAGCGTCTGTTGGAGTTCATTATATCTTAACTGTAGTCCTGCATAATCTCCTTGCACAGCACCTAATTGTAATCCTTTTTCAAACTCGAGATTTAGATATTGTTTGGTATATGTAATTCGTTCATACTTCTCAATCCATTTTTGCAATGTTTCTAATTGATCTTGATCTGTTGTATTACTAATGTATAATATTGCATCTCCTCTATTTACAAATTCATCTTCTGCAACATGTATTTTGTCAATATATCCCGTAGCTCTGCTTACTATCTCAATAGGCGGATTTGCTGAAGTAAGAGTCCCCGTTCCTGATAGCTTGTCTGGGTAGTTGAAGAAATATGCACCTGTCAATATAATACCAGTTACTATTGCTACCATCATGATACCTGATCGGAGAAGCCAGTTGGGTGGATTGCCGATTAGGTCGTTGATTTCGGTTGTTCTTTGTGCTGGGGGTGAGATTTGGATGTTTGGTTGTATACTGTGGTCTGGCATGTTTTTTATTTTTAAAAATGCTTTAATGATAGAATGCCTTAATGCATGAATGATTTAAAATTTTCATTTAATTATTCATGCCTTTTAGCATTTAAGCATTGTCTTTCTATTTACTTTTGTACGCTGTATCTTTTGCTTTACTCATTATTCTCGTGATCTCATCGGATTCTTTTATTAAGCGAACTAGCCATTCCAAATCATTTGATAGATTAGAGTCTTTGATCACTTCTAGCCAATATTCTGTTTCATCCGCTTCTTCTACAACTATACAGATTTTGCTAAAGAACTCTGCCTTCGATCTGCCTCTGCATGCCGCTCTATAATTAGCTCCTACTGACGTAGCCGATTTTACCACCTGGTATGTTATGACTCCAGAAGCTTTACAAGTTTTCAGTGTATTACAAAATCCTATTACATCAACGGCCAGCTTTTTAGTTCTCTCTTTTAACCTCCTGATGAATATTTCTTTCTCTGTCATTTTTCTTCTTTAAATTAATGCTTGAATGTGTGAATGTGTGAATGTTTGAATGTGTGAATGTGTGAATGTGTGAATGCTTTAATGTTATTTCATCTCGTTTATCATTATCATTTAAGCATTGAGTAATTCAAGCATTCTATCATTCCTTCATTCAAGCATTAAGAAATTCAAGCATTCCTTCATTCAAGCATTCAATCATTCTCTTCCTAAGATCCCAGTTCCAATTGATTCTTAACTAACTCATAATACTTCCCCTTCTTCTTCACTAATTTCTTATGTTTTCCTATTTCTACTATTCTTCCATTTTCCAAGACTACGATCTGGTCAGCATTTTTCACGGTGCTTAATCGATGAGCAACTACTATTGCTGTTTTCCCTTTCAAGAACTTATTGAGATTTTTCATTATTACCCTTTCATTATTAGCATCTAATGAATTAGTAGCTTCATCGAAGAATAAGAAATCTGGGTTTTTATAGATGGCTCTTGCTATGAATAATCTTTGTTTTTGCCCTTGACTCACTCCATTTCCTTTTGCTCCGATCATGGTATTAAGGCCAAGAGGAAGATCCTGGATATATTCCATAATGTTAGCCTGACTGGCTGCAGCTAATACTTTTCCGATATTTGTACTATCATCACTTTCGGCTATGTTGTTGGCTATAGTGTCAGAGAATATAAATCCTTCTTGCATGACTACTCCACATTGCTGTCTCCATATCTTTTTATATATCGTAGAGATTTCTTGACCACCAATTTTGATTGATCCTTTATTCGAATCGTAAAAACCTAGCAATAACTTGATCAGTGTCGTCTTGCCGCTTCCACTTGTACCTACTATTGCTGTCGTTTTTCCTCTAGGGATAGTCAGGTTTATATCTTTTAGTACTTCATCAGATATAGGAGTATATTGGAATGTCAGATTCTTTATTTCGATATCTCCGTCTGGAATTTCGCTAAGCTTTTGTTCTTCTACTTTTTCCTCGTTTTCAGTTCCGTGAATTTCAGATAGTCGTTCTAGACTTATCTTTGCATCTTGAGCAGCTCTTATAAAACCTATCAATTGCTGAAGAGGACCATTGAGTTGTCCAATAATGTACTGGATGGCTAACATCATTCCTAGCGTCATTTTTCCTTCGAGGACTAATTTTGCAGCAAAGAATGTGATAATAATATCTTTCAGTTGATTGATTGACAATGCCCCTGCATCCTGGTATTGTGAGATACTTAATGCCTTCATTTGAGTACGAAATAGTTTAGCTTGAATACCTGCCCACTTCCATCTTCGCTTGAGTTGACTTCCTTGTAGCTTGATCTCAGGCATTCCTTGGATGATCTCAATCAGCGAATCTTGATTATCTGACAGCTGTTGGAATGCTCTGTAGTCTACTTCTTTTCTCATTTTTAAGAAAAAGAAAATCCAACCAATATATAGGATCGAGGAGACAAGAAATATCAGAAATATAGTAGTGCTGTAAACAGCTAATACAATTCCAAATACGATAAGATTAGTAATTGAAAGCAATACACTCAAACTGGAATTAGTGAGAAACGATTCTATTCTTTTATGATCTCCTATCCTCTGCAGAAGATCTCCTGTGTTCTTAGAATCAAAGAAACCTAAGGGTAAGTGCATTAACTTAATCAGAAAATCTGCGATGAGATTTACATTTATCCGCACACTGATATGCAACAAAATCCAACTTTGAATAAATCGGACCACAGTGGAGCCTAAAAAAAGAGCCAATTGGCCCGCTAGTACTATATAAATGAAATTCAGATTCTTCGTATCTATCCCAATATCAACCAAACTCTGGGTAAGAAAAGGGAATATTAGCTGAAAGACTGTACCTAATAGCAACCCAATAATCAGTTGAAACATCAACTTCTTATGTGGTCTTAGCTATTGGAATAAAAATCCAAATCCTTTATTCTCACCTTCATCAAGATCCTTTGCATGAAATTCGTTAGAAGGTTCTAGCAATAGAAGAATTCCATTTTTCCCTTCAGAGCACCATAATTTTTCGAACTCTTCGATTGTCAGTTTATGCTTACCGTCTGCTGGATCAGCTATCCAAACATGAGTTTTGTTAATCTTGTAGACAACGACAAAGTGATTCTGATTCCAATGGGCAACACATGGAAGCGGGGCTTCAGACAGTGCAGGTTCATCTTTCTTTGCTTTAGTTGGAACTTTTACCGCTAGTGTACGAAGACCGATCAACTCGGCAGCCTCACTAATTCCTTTTAGAGATACACCCGCTTTATCAATATAACATTTCTCTCTCAAGAAAGGTAGCGTATAAGATTTCCCATATGCCTTCGCTATCATACGTAGGCATGTAGGACCACAGTCCATGGAGTCTAACTGACGATAATGCATAAATCGGTCGATCATTCTATTAGTTATCGGTTTTGTAACTTATATAACTATACACATAGGTATATAGGCCTTGCAATAAGCAAATGCTAAAAGTGTTTCTAAATATGTTTTTACAATTATTTAATTGTCTCGAATAATTTGATCTTAATTATTGGTTGTGTACTTAGCTTAAAATAACTGGTACTACAATAATATTAAAAATCATTGAAATATTGTTTAAAGCTGCATATTTTAAGATTTTTTTGAGTTTTACAAAAACTGTATATTTAAAACTATTGTTACTATATGGATTCCTTCTATTTGTTTATCATACATTAATACCAATACTTACAAAAAGGTAATCAGTTATATATAATTATTTTTGTAAATCTATTTACGGTATCGTCTCTTTCCGTTTATAAAAAGGCTAAATAGTAACCTTCCTGAAATTTGGACAGACTTCATGTTGAAAACATTTATCTATATAAAACTTAACTTATGACTATTTGGTCTCTTTTATAATGACCTATTAAGCCTGAAGTTCTTCAAGGGAATATTTACTACAGCCTTTATTCATGATAATTAATCCAGTAGGTGAAAGGCTTGTCTTTCTTCACATAGTGATAATGAGTAAAATTTATGATTATCTTTATGCCATGAATAACATCTTCAATCAGGACTTCAAAGAACTCATTTCATTGCTAAACCAGCATGAAGTTGAATACGTCTTGGTTGGTGGATATGCCGTGATTCTTCACGGTTACGTTAGGACAACAGGTGATCTAGATTTATGGCTCAACAGAACCCCTGAAAATTATATTAGGTTTATTAATGCCGCAAATCGATTCGGATTGCCTACATCAGAAATGACGGAACAAAAATTCCTGAACGATAAGTCAATTGATGTATTTTCTTTTGGAAGACCACCCAATGGTTTGGACATCATGCTCGATGTCAAAGGCTTAAATTTTCAAGATTGTTTTGATTTATCATCTATGTATGAAACTGACAACATCAAAATTCGGTTAATTAATTATAAGCACCTTATAGAGGCGAAAAAAGCTTCTGGCCGACCAAAAGATCTAGTTGACGTTATATATTTAGAAGAAGAATGAAAGAAAAGCGATTTGATAAAACAGCATATGCTGAAAAAACATTTGCTGAAGCAGATAACAGTGTAGCATATTGGCGCACTAGGCCTATGTGGGAGCGCCTGCAGGCTGGATATCATCTTTCGCTGAGAGCCTATGGTTACGATCCTAGTGGTCCAGATCCAAAGTTAGATACTAGTGTTTTTGAAATAAGAAGATCAAGCTGATTATTGACAAGAACCGAAAGATGAATTTATTCCTTGTAAAACAAACCTCTACTAATTAGAAAAAGTGATTGCGATGAAGTCAATTTCACCGCAATCCTATGATTATCTGTATTCAAATAATTAGTTTTTACTTGATAATTTCACTTCAAATAATCCATCGTATCCACCATATGATATTTAGGACTTCTACTTATAAAATTTCTAAAGAATGCAGTATGACTAGCTCCCATTAATATGAATACTCTATCGTCTGGCTTTAGGTCTATTCTGTTCATATTAGAATACATTCTTAGGTTTCTCTGATAATATTTAGCGGCTTCATCAGCACCTTCAAAGTTCCCCTCTGTACCTGCATGCGTTAGCATATCAGCATTAACTGTGATCAGAAAGTCTAGATATCGTTTGGAGTTCATTGATACGAGTTTTTCCTTTAGGGTAAGCTCACTCTCATCAACAGCTAAAAGTGGGAAAGTTTTTTCAGGGTTATTGTAAAAGGATTTGTATGCTAAAGAGTCAATAGAATTGTCAATTTGACTTCCAATTCTATAATTATAGTCCATCTTATGGTCTATTCCATATATACGTTCAGTATTAGAGAGTCTTCCTATTTCATAAGCAAGTAATTCTACTTCTGATGGATATTTAAACTTCATGTCAGGTTTTCCTTTGTATTCCCTAAATATAGCTTGCAGGGATGAATCATGCTTAGAAGAATACTCAACAAGAATAACAGTAGGTTTGAATTCTGATAAGGCTTTGGCAATAGCGTGTGCCTCAGCCTGATTTTCCTTGTCCTTTTCATCAAATTCTGTTGATGTAGCATCATTAGTAAATGACATATGAAAAGTTCCAAAATTTAGAACTTGAATTCTATCCTGAGGATGATCTTCAGTTAATATATCCTTATATTTAGAAGTCTGTGATGTCAATGATATAGATAATGACATAAGGAGTATGAGTGTAAGATATTTCATGATTAATTAAATTTAAGATTAATAAGGTTTTGATATATAATATGACCCAAACATAAGCTCTGATTAACCATTTCATGAAACACAATAGGTAGATGACGCCTTTTGATCTGTAAATTGATTTTTGTTGGTTCGTATGAATTCACCGAACCAATATGTCGTTTCACCGATTAGGGGTCAGTCTATTATTATTAGTCTATATATTTAGGTTATGAAAGATTCACACTTCTCATTTGAGCATTCCTGGAAGAACCTATTGATGTGGTTCTTTTGTACATATATAATTTTCGGACCTATACTTGATTTCATGAGAAGTTTAGAAGTACCTTCTAGCGATTTTGGTGATTCTTCGTTGTTCTCTATTCTTTTTATTGCAAACTCAATGTTTTGCTTTTTCCTTTTTCTATTGTTCGCCTATTTGGCTTTTTACACCTTTTTCGATAGGAATAAATTTTTACTAATCGTTTCTCTTTTTGCTACACTAATTATTCCAATTGCATTTAGGTTTCTCATTGATCAAAAGGTAGCTTTTTGGGCATTTGGAGTTACTAACTACTTTCCTCACACTACTTTCAAGTATTATTATTCGGATAATACTTATTTCGCCATTTACTATATCCCATCTGGCATTCTCTATTATTTCTATAGAAGAATCATAGCACTACAAGAGGCAAAATTAGAAGAAGAAAAACTCAGAAATGAAGCCGAAATAGCTCATTTGAGATCTCAAATAAATCCACACTTCCTATTTAATAGTCTTAACAACATCTATTCTCTTGCATATGACAAATCAGATAAAATACTAGGTGCTATCGAAGGTCTCTCCGAACTACTAAGGTACGCTTTGTATGAAAAATCGGAAAAAGTACCGTTCAAAAAAGAATGGAATAAAATACTTCAACTTATTAAAATAGAACATCTTAGACTTGGTAATCCGGTAGAATTCAAGATCGAACTTGCTGAAGGGTTAGACAATATAACTATCCCTCCTGTTATTCTCTTGCCATTGATCGAAAATGTATTTAAACATGGTGATGTACAAACAGAAAAAAATCCTCCTCAAATAAAAGCATGGATTGAGAATGATAAATTCAATTTTAAAATGACAAATAAATTATCATCAATGAATCAAAAAGATAATCAACATGGAATAGGTCTCATAAATATCAAAAAAAGACTTGAGCATATCTATGATCAACAGGCAAGTTTTGTAGTGCAGGAAAAAGACGATATATTTATATCACAAATTTCAATACCCATCAATGATTAAATGTATAGTAATAGATGATGAGCCATTAGCATTAAAGCTAATGTCAAATTATGTTAATAAACATGAGAATCTTAAGTTGGTCGGCAACTATCTAGATCCGATTAAGGCATTACACGAAATTGAAAATATTGAGGTTGATCTTATTTTTCTTGACATCCAAATGCCACAATTGTCTGGAATTCAATTTCTAAAAATTCTGAACAACCGTATTCCAATAATATTAACCACAGCTTATGACGAATATGCACTTGAAAGCTATGACTTCCAAGTGATTGACTACCTTCTAAAACCATTTAATTATGAGAGATTTTCAAAAGCAATAGATAAATTTAAAGCGTTTAACATCTCTAAGGAAATCGAAGAAAAACCACCTAGCCATCGAGAAGAAATAGCCACTTCAATATTTGTCAAAAGTGGTCATAAAACAATTCGTATCGAGCTCAACACAGTGCATTTCATGGAAAGCAAAGGTGATTACCTATATATATTCACAAATGGAAATATCACTAAAACGCTGGAAAACCTGAAAGATATCATGCAAAGGTTATCTCCAAACTTTTTGCGCTGCCATCGATCCTTTATCGTAAATATGGATCTTGTAGATTATATTGAAAATAACAGGATAACTATGGGAGATAATTTCATTCCAATTAGTCGGGCTTATTTAAGTGAAGTTCAAAGTTTTATTCAGGATAGGAAACATTAAATCAATTATTTGTTTTGCCATTTGGTAGCCAATGAATGAAAAATTCTATCCTTTTCTAATTGAATAACTATGTTAACTCTTAATTAATATGGTGCATTTTGCGTCACACGTTTTGCGTTACGCATTTTGTGTGCTACATTTACACTATGAATCCATTTCTACTGAATAAATATATCGGACCAGAATATTTTTGCGATCGTATCAATGAAACCAAAGAAATAATATCTGCTATTGATAGCGGAAGATCAATAACGCTATATGCAGATAGGCGTCTGGGTAAAACTGCACTCATAAAACACATACTGCACAAATTTGCAAATCGAAGGCCCAAGGTAATTACCGCTTACATTGATGTGTTTGACACGATAGACGAAGCATCCTTCACTAAAAAACTAGTCAGTCAAGTTATAACTGCCGTTGAAAAAGGAGAAAAAAACATATTCAATACCGCAACAAAATACTTCAGCGCGATAAAGCCTAAGTTGGGTTTTGATCCTATAACCAATATGCCAGAATTTTCATTTGACATACAATCAGAAAGGGAAGTTGATCTCACTTTATCAACACTATTCTCTTATCTCAAAGAAAAGAAAAAGCCAATCGTAATAGCAATCGATGAATTTCAACAAATTAATGAATACAAGCAAAGTAGACTAGCTGCAACACTTCGAAGCCACATACAGAATACGCCGAATGTGAGTTATATATTTTCTGGTAGTAAGAAACATACGCTACTCCATATGTTTTCTTCACCTAATCAGCCATTTTTTAATTCTACACAACTCTATCCGTTGTTGAAGATTGACAATATAGCATATGAAAAATTCATTTCTCGCCACTTTCTAAAAGCTAAGAAAAAGATTTCTTCAAAGCATATCCAAGATGTATTGGAATGGACTTACACTCATACTTCCAATGTACAAGAATTTTGCTCTAGGCTCTATGAGTTGGATACAAAAGAAATAACAGAAGAACATTTGAGGACTGTCAAATCACAAATCTTCTATAATTACGAACAGATATATTTTAATTATAGAGAGCTACTGACGTTTACACAATGGCAAGTTCTTAAAGCTGTTGGTATAGAAGATCAATTAAGTCAACCGACAGGTAAAGCTTTTATATCTGCTCATAGTCTTGGTGCACAAAGCAGTGTAAAAAGGGCCCTCGTCGCTCTTGTAGACAATGATATGATCAGTGTCCGATATGACGAGAATGAAAGCAAAATCTATACCGTGCAGGATGTTTTCTTACGAAGGTGGATACAGTATAAATATGGGAAGTGATTACGGTTTTACGAATAATTCAAATCAATAATTATCATTCTTTTCTATATCATAATCTACTCTAAAAGTATGTGATTGCAAAATACCAGGAAAACACAAACGTCTATGCAGACGGGATTCCTTGTCTCTCAAGAGGTCTGACATACTCTTGCTATTAAAAGGCAAATAAAGCACTCTACGGTAAATTTATAATAACAAAAATTTAAAACATTGTTAATAAAAATCACGAAGTAAAACTCACCTAGATACCATATATTTGTTTTCTAAATAAACTAGTACATATAGCTAATTATCATTTAATTCGGCGTGCTGTTTTTTCACCTATCAATTACAAATTATTTAAATGAAAAGATTACAATATTCAAACTGCATTTTCCTTTTATTATTAATCTCAATTATCACTTTCTCTTGTAATAAAGAAGAAATCGAACTGCCAGAAAACACCATAGAGTTTATAAGAGATGGGGAAGCAATATCTATTACTGAAAGTAAAACTACTGGAAGTTCGTTTCCCAACGAACTTTATATTAGAGGAACTTTGATTGATAATAATATCCATATAGAAGTCAGGTTTAAGGGAGAAAGACTGCTTCTAAACATCACAGATACTACTGAGCAAGTCTACCTTATGGATAACCAAGCAACAAGTCTTAAACACTTCAATACTACTGACTGTAATGCATACTCAAACAAAACGGGCACCGGAACAATTGAAATTATTGAATGGGACACTAAAAATAATACATGCAAAGGACGATTTAGATCTCAAACAGTTGGCAGCACTTCTGATGGAACAGTGGATGGTTCAGAATTTGTATCTGGCGAATTCAATATAATTATTTTCCCAAATAGAAGACAAATCTTAGATCAATCAATACAATTTGTATTAAATAATCAAGAATACGAGGTTGGTTTCTGGGCCTATAATTCATCTGACTTCGTAACGCTCGATGTATTAACCTTTGACGATAATATCAAGAATTTTAATATTCTATTCCCAAAACAGACAGATGAAGGCGCGCAAGAAGATAATACAAAAATTGAATTTAATTTCTTTTACAATTTTCAACGCTTTCAAAATATCAGTCCAGAAAGTGGCAAAACTTATGTAAGTATTAATAATACGAGTTTGGGTTATTTTGCTTTAGAAATTGAAGATATGGTTGTTACTGACGTGGATAACCCTGAAAATAAATTGACTATAAATTCAGTCTGCTTAAAAGTTCCCTATGACTTATGACAGTTTATGTAATGAATAATTATTAGTCTTATTTTCAGATCATAACATTGTTTATATTATTTTGTGAAATATCAAAAATGAAATAGCAATAATTCTATTGTCCATCAATATTCTATGATTAACTTCGCATTTTCCTACCTAACAAATGAAATACATGACAGACAAAGAACTTGATTTCAATAAAAACATAGATGCCATGCATCTTGCCGCTTCAAAAGCAAAACGAAGATTAGAAACTATCTATGAAGGTGGAGGAGCAAAAAAAATCGCAAGACAACATGATAAGGGAAAGATGACTGCTCGTGAAAGAGTTGCATACCTCTTAGATGATGAAGAGGACTTTCTCGAAATTGGTGCATTCGCAGGTTACGAAATGTACGAAGAACATGGCGGATGTCCTGCAGGTGGAGTTGTCACAGGAATAGGTAGAGTAAGAGGTCGCCAATGTATGGTTATTGCCAATGATGCTACAGTAAAAGCAGGTGCTTGGTTTCCTATCACTTCGAAGAAAAACTTACGTGCTCAGGAAATAGCGATGGAAAATAGATTACCATTGATCTACCTAGTAGATAGTGCAGGTGTATACCTTCCTATGCAAGACGAAATATTTCCAGATAAGGAACACTTCGGTCGTATGTTCAGAAACAATGCGAAAATATCAAGCATGGGCATACCTCAGATATCGGCTATTATGGGTAGTTGCGTAGCCGGAGGGGCATATTTACCGATCATGTCTGATGAAGCATTAATCGTAGAAGGCACAGGATCCATATTTCTTGCTGGTCCATATCTAGTAAAAGCCGCAATAGGAGAAACAGTAGATAAAGAGACACTGGGTGGAGCAAAAACACAATCAGAAATCTCCGGTGTTACAGATTACAAAATGCCTGATGACAAGACATGTCTAGATACGATCAAGGATCTTGTCGATAAGATGGGACATGAGACAAAAGCTGGTATTGACAGAATCAAAAGTAAACCGCCACTAGATAATGGTAAAGAAATAGCGGGTCATTTCCCAGAAAATGCCACTAAACCATATGATACCACAGAAATCTTAAAGCGTATCGTGGATGAAGGTAAATTGACATTCTATAAAGAAGACTACGGAAAAACCATCACTTGTGCATATGCAAGAATAGATGGATGGAGTGTAGGTATAGTTGCAAATCAACGATTAGTATCAAAAAACGCAAAAGGGGAGATGCAATTTGGCGGAGTGATATACAGTGACTCTGCAGATAAGGCTTCTCGCTTCATTATGAATTGCAATCAGAAGAAGATTCCATTAGTATTCTTTCATGATGTGACAGGATTCATGGTTGGAAGTAGATCTGAGCACGGAGGAATTATCAAAGATGGAGCAAAAATGGTCAATGCTGTAGCCAACAGTACTGTTCCAAAATTCTCTATCGTAATGGGAAATAGCTACGGCGCTGGAAACTATGCTATGTGCGGAAAAGCATATGATCCAAGGTTAATCGTTGCTTGGCCAACCGCAAAAATAGCAGTTATGGGCGGAACCCAAGCTGCTAAAGTGCTCACACAAATACAAGTTGCTTCTCTCAAACGAAAAGGAGAAGAACCAGATAAAGAAGCTGAGACAGCTCTGTTTGACAAAATAAAGAATAGATACGACGAGCAGACGACTCCTTATTACGCAGCGGCAAGATTATGGGTAGATGCTATCATAGATCCTAGAGAAACACGATCCGTGATATCAAGAGGAATAGAAATGTCAAATAATGCAGCGATCGAGAAGTTTAATGTTGGTGTGATACAGACTTAATTTTGAATGATTGAATAATTGATAAATTGAATGATTGAATGATTGATAAATTGATAATTGATAATTGATAATTGATAATTGATAATTGATAATTGATAATTGATAAATTGTGATGGTTCGGGCTGCAAATTTATAATTTGTTCAACGAGTTTTTATGATTTCAAATTAGGTGTCGAATAATCTATAAGTACAACGGTCGAAAAATCAAAAAACGGAGCGGTCAAAACTAAAAAAAAACAATGAAAATACTAGCGAAGACATTAGAGGGATTAGAAGACGTATTGGCGAAGGAGATTGCTGAAGTTGGTGGTACAGATGTAAAAATACTGAAACGTGCCGTACAGTATGAAGGGGATAGAGAATGTCTTTATCGATCTAATATTATGTTGCGGACAGCATTGAGAATTCTCGTGATTAAGAAGACGTTTAATGTTCGAAATGATGAGCACTTATACGAGCAGATTAAGAGCATTCCATGGGAAGGCATCATGACGTTGAATGATACATTTGCAATAGATGCTACCTCTACTGGAGAAGTATTCACACACTCGAAGTATATAGCTCTAAAGTCGAAGGATGCAATCGCAGATCGATTCGTGGAGAAGTTTGGCAAAAGGCCAAATGTAAACGTCCTAGAACCAACCTATAGGCTCACAATACATATCAGGGACACGCGAGCTACACTGTCTCTAGATAGTTCAGCGGAATCTCTTCATATGAGAGGATATAGAGCTAACACCGTGGAAGCTCCTATGAATGAAGTACTAGCAGCTGGTCTACTTCTATTATCAAGATGGACTGGAGATACACCTTTTATGGATCCAATGTGCGGAAGTGGTACATTATTAATAGAAGCAACAAGACTTGCACTTAACCACCCTACTCAGAGGAAGGATAGGTATTTTGGATTCAAGAGATGGAAGTCTTATGATAAGGATCTGTATGAGAAGGTATATCAGGAACAACTTAACAAGCGTTTAGATAAAAAAGTAGAGATCTACGGTCAAGATAAGTCACTCAGAAGTGTAAAAGTTACACAACAAAACCTCATAGAAGCTGGCCTAGATGATAAAGTCTCGGTTATCAAAAAAGACTTCTTTAAGACATACCCACCAAAAGGAGTAACAGTAATAACGAATCCTCCGTACGATACACGTTTAAAAGAGGACAATATCAATAAATTCTACAGAAACATGGGAGACAAATTCCACAAGGACTTCCTGAAAGCCGATCCTTGGATATTTAGTGGAAACTTGGAAGCACTAGAAGAAGTTGATCTTGGGATTAATGACGTTTTCAATTTGATGAATGGTGGTATGCCGGCAAAGTTGGTGAATTACTTTTTTGATTAGGACGTTATTATAATGGATAATTGACAATTGATAATTGATAGTGGATAATGGATAATGGATAGTTGATAATTAGTAAAAGCGCAGCGGTCTAAAATCTAAAAGCAACGCGATCTAAAACAACAAAAATGAAATTAGTGGCATTTGTATTTTTTAGTTTTTTGTCAATTGGCTTATTTGGTCAAGACTCGACTGCAGTGGTAAAACACAAGAAAATCAAATTGACTTCTTCACTGGATAGGATGACGAATTCTATGAACCTCACTACCCCATCAATATTGAAACAACGATCAATTTTTAGTGTAAAATCACTTCCTATCTTTTGTAAAATTGAACATAAGTTAGCGAAGTCCTCAAAGATAAATGTGATGATGCGTCTTGGTTCTTTAGATTACGTAGACAGATTAGAAGGAAAGAAACCCTAAGAAAAACCTCAACTACTCATATCGAAATATCAATCCGAACACAATGAAAAAACAACTCATATTCGCTACAGCTAACGTACACAAACAAGAAGAAGTTGGAAAAGTGATCGATCACTCCAAGTTCGAATTTGTGAATCTAAAAGATGTAGGAATAACTGAAGACATAGAAGAAACGGGTGATACACTCGAAGCCAATGCACTCATCAAAGCAAGGTATGTCCTAGCAAAAACTAAGAGTAATGTTTTCTCAGAAGATACCGGTCTGGAAGTAGATGCGCTAGGAGGAGATCCGGGAGTCATCACCGCTAGATATGCTGGACCACAGAAAGATGCACATGACAACATGGATCTATTGATCAAGAATCTAGAAGGGAAAGAAGATAGATCTGCACAATTCAGAGCTGTAATCGCCTTGATTATCGATGGACAAGAGGTCTTATTTGAAGGTATAGTACGAGGTAGTATTGCAAAAGAGAAGTCAGGAGTTGATGGATTTGGATACGACCCCATATTCATTCCAGAAGGATATGACAAGACTTTTGCTGAGCTGCCAGATGATATTAAATTAGGGATGAGCCACAGAACGCGAGCGGTTAACAAAATGGTAGAATTTTTAGGATAAAAAAAATCATGGAAGAACTATTACGCAAACTAAAGTTAAAAGACAACATCACAATTACGGTTCCAATCATGAAAAGTGATTTTGTGAATCAGCTTCGGCGGAATATGGATGAGGGTTCGACTAGCACTACTTTTGCATTTACAGAAGCATTTTCAAGCAGTAAAAAAAACTATATAGGTACAATTTCGGGCAATGAGTTTGAACTAAGAAAGCGGATGCGGTTTTTTGAAGCGAATAAAGGTGGTGCCATCGCTAAAGGTAAAATGCAGCAGGAAGGAGAAAATCTTATTATTGATGTAGAAGTCAATGGATTTAAAAAGTCTATTATTTTTTTCTTTATAGCAATAACCCTGTTCTACGTTTTCTTTATTGGAACGATAGGATTTGCAACATTCATAGAAACAGAGAGCTCTAATCTACCATTCTTCGTTATTCCTTTCATCCTACTTCATGCAGTTATGATGTACTGCATTCCTATCTATGTAATTAGAAAAAGTGTGAAAAACATAAAGAATGATCTAGAAAAAGACTTCTTTTATTTCACAAAGAAAGACTAGGCTAACCGCTCTACCAAACCCTCAATTATTTCTTTCTTTTTGACTAAATCACTACCAACAATTGCAGCTCGTCTGACATTCCAAAACTTGGGCATTGCCCATTTCCCCTGACTAAAAGAATACAAATAAGTAAGTTCAATAAATTGCAAAGCAGAGTTAACGATCCAAAAAGCACCAGCTTTACTGACTGTAAAACCTAACTTCTCGGCTGTTCTATCACTAAAAAAATAGCTATGTCCCACAATTTCTACTTCTGGAGACAATTCATTATCTTCTATTCGTTTGATAATCGTAATAAGTGCTTTGAAATAATGGGCCAATAATATTTTTTGAGCCTTTTTACCGCGATCCGCCCATTTAAAATTCACTAAATAATCAAAGGTAAATACATTATGTAAATCATATTTCTCATCCGTTTGTACTGTAGAAATAACATACGGGTTTAAATATTTATAGTAGCCGATCAATCTAAAAAATGGTACAGAAACTAGATTTAAAAAAGGAGCTAACAATGGTAATAGTAAGAGACCATAAGATCCCGCTATAAAGGGAAAAAGAACACCAAGACCTACGACAAGAAGAACAATCGCAACTATCCACTGCGCAAGCTTAGGCATGTCATAAAATCTCTTCATTCCTTTATTTGAAATTATTTAATTTATTGGATCAATCAAGTAGATCCATTTTCTTTACGACCGCTAAAGTAAAAATATAAATAAGGAAAGATTATGTTTCGATCATAGAATCAATTGGTCTTATCATGTTCATCAACTCTCGCATCTAGCTTATCGACGATCTTTTCTTTTAATTCTTTAGTTTTTTCAATTTTCTTTTCGATGCTTTCTTTATGTTCTTTGTTTTCCGCGCTCTTCAATTCTTGATTCCCTTTTTTAATTTTAGCATCTAGTTCCGCAATTATTTCTTTTCTTTTCTCAATCCCTTCCGCTTCTTCCGCTTTATCGAAGATGATATCTTCCGGCAAATTCTCTTTGTTAATATCCTTCATCTTAGAGCGATGCTTCTTAGGGATAAATACGGCCTCCCCTACCTGCTTTTGATTCATAAAATTCGGAGATACTATTTCTATACCAGCCTCGTGCAGACAATCGATCACATGCCCCGTTAGTCTTGACTTAGAACTTACGATTGACTTAATATTTTCTAGCAACCCATTCACTCGGTATACTATAGAGAAGTCACCCAATGAGATGATATGTACAAAAGGTTCTATCAGTCCACAATCAATAGCGGCTTTGAGAAGTGCTTCTTCTATTTTGATCCTATTTACATCATAACCCAATGAGCATTCGACACTAACTATTGTACCGGACTGCCTCGTTACTTTTACAGAATTATTCGCTAGACTCATATTAGGCAATGTGGTAAGGTCTCTATCTATCGTCTGTATTTCTGTATGGAAAAGTCCTCTTTCTGTAACTCTGCCAAATATGCCATTGACCTCTATAAAGTCTCCAGGTTTAAAGCTATTTCTCAACTTGAGTGCTATACCAGCAAAGGCATTACCAATGAAGGTAGTCGCACTCAAACCTAGCACTGCAGACAATACAATTCCAATGAGACTTGTCAATTGCCCCTTTTGTTCAGATTCCATTGGGAGCGCTAAGATGACGCTCAATATACCTATAAAGGCAATCAAAAATAAAACAATAGATCTTATCAAAGCTTTATCCGTCTTTCCTTTGGACTGTCTTTCTAATATTTTTTTTGAAAGCACAAACAATCCATAGAAAATGAAAGCCGTCAAAAAAGTTGAAAACCAATTTTCAAATATTCTATTCAATATTTCCATAAGAATTAATTATTCGTTTTTCATTAAACTAAAGTGACAAAAGCACTCTTGCTTTTAGTGTTTCACATTGCTTTAATCGAGAATTAAAGAATTTTAGTTTGGGTCAAAATTACCCAAATAGATTTCGCATGCCTATCTAAAATGATAGATCAAACAAAATAGAAAAAAGGAGTGAGAAAGAATTAACTGAATATCTAAAAGCCAAAAAAAAGGCAAAGAATGGTTTTAACATCCTTTGCCTTTGAGTCGCAAATTATTACTTCTTAAAAATTTCTTTTAATACTGGATCGGTAGGATTAGTACGTTCAGCTTTTTCAGCATTGCCCATCATCCCAAAGAGTCCATCGACTGCACCATTCGTAACCATGTCCGCTAATGAAGGCTTACCATTTCCTAGTAAACTAGATGCTTGACCTCCTAAAGCTGATGTGATTGCACTAAGACCGCCATTTTTAGTCAACGTATTGGTCAGAGCCGGTAATAATGCTGCCGTTAATTGTTTCCCAGCAGATTTCTTTAAAAAATCTGTTGCACCTGTATCTCCACCTTTCAAAAGGCCCAATGCATCCGAAGCTCCAATTCCACTTGTGGCATCTCCCAATACAGAAGAAGCTACACCAGGAACAACAGATCCTAAAGCACTATTTAATAGACCTAAAGCTTTAGTTCCCTCACTTGATCCACCTAATAGACTTGTAATATTAGAAAGTCCTTTAGGCATTACCTTTTTCATTACTTCATTTTTCAAAATGTCACCCGCAAAACCTTTTACAGCACTGCCCGTCGCTCCACCCAGTAAAGCTTGAACACCAGATAAAGCTTTATCAGGAGATAGCCCCACTAATCCTTTATTTACATTACAAGATTGAGAGATAAAAACAAAAGATAATGTGCATAGTAAACAAACAAATTTATTCATTATATGTATTTTTTTATGATGATTGAAAATAATGTAGATATCATAGTAATTAACAACATCTATTCTCTTAGACGTAAAAATTTCCATAAGTTACTACATATCAACTGAAGAATATTCATCATAGAAAAACATACCTAGCGTACACTATTCAATCTCTTAAATTGACCTTCGAAAAAAATATAATTAGAAAATTGGTATTGATTGCAATGGAGCTTAGTAGAATTATGCAAAAAGTTAATTTGTTTATACCTCACTTTATTAGATATTAATCAACTCTAGTAATTTAGATATCCGTTGAAAATTCGGAATTATTGAAATAAATAAAGTATTTCTCTTTGTACGTGAAAAAACATATGCCTCCCTCTTGCGTGTAATTTTCACTGTTACTTTCGACATAGTCGCGAAACTCCTTGCTCGTTGGCGATTGATCAATTAACAACAGTTCTCGTTCTGTTATCTTAGTTATTATCTGAACTCCATTAGAAAAGGCATATAATATAATTAAAAGCTTGTTCTTGTAGTCGTATTTTTATAACTCAATAACTTTATAAGAATTGAATAGGCATAAGTTACTGATAATAAAAGAAAAGGTATCTTTAAGTAATTATTATTCAATTACACTATTAACATCACGATATGACAACTTCTAAGAAGTTTCTTTTCACGCTACTTTTTTACGCATTCTGTACATCATTTATTTGGGGACAAGCTAACTCATGCCAAACAGCTCCTATATTATGTGCGCTAAGCGAACTAGACGGTTATTCTGGGTCAATGCCAGAATCTAATCCTATTGATGAACCAGCGCCGTTTTGTGGTGGTACTGGGAATCCTCAAAACATGACATGGTTTGCTTTCATTGCGGGTGCAACAAGTGCTAGTATAGAGATTACCTTTACTAATTGCCAAGGAGGAATCGATTTAAATATGATTCAATATGGAGTGTACACAGATTGCACTTTTGAAAATTACCTTCCTAGTGCTTGTGAAGGGCAAGCCGTCTCAGCAGAAGATCCCGTAGAAATCAATCTTCTCGGAATGATTCCTGGCGATGATTACTTTTTATTTATAGATGGAGACTTGGGTACCTTTTGTGATTATTCCATAGATGTGACTTCTGGTGGTTGGACAACTCAAATAGAAGATCCAGAATCTTTAGATTGCATTAGCGCAAATTGCCCCCCAGATGGACAACTCTGTTCTATAGGAGAAACACTCACATTTCAGCCTGCTGATGCTAACTATTCAGTGGATTATATTTGGACAATAACACCTGGCCCACCCGATGGACCAGCGGGAACAACCACTAATCCAGATAACTTTACAAGTTTCACATTTGATAATCCTGGCGAATATGAAATTTGTGTAATTATAGACAATGGATGTTTAGAGACCAATCCAGTTTGCTACAATCTTAATGTATTTCCAGATGCTGATGATGATGGTATTTGTGATCCAGAGGATCTGTGTCCTGATTCTCCAGAACCAGGAACAGCTTGCGATGATGGTGACATCTGTACAATAAATGACTTCATAGGGTTAGATTGCAATTGCACTGGTACGTTCATAGATACTGACAATGATGGTACTTGTGATGCCGAGGATGAATGCCCTGATTCACCAGAACCAGGAACGGCATGCGATGATGGCGATCTTTGCACAATTGACGACATCATTGGTATGAATTGTATTTGTATTGGTACTTTTCAGGATACTGACAATGATGGCACCTGTGATGCCGAGGACGAATGCTCTGATTCACCAGAACCAGGATCAGCTTGTGATGACGGAGATGACTGTACAATTGACGATATCGTCGATATCAATTGCAGCTGCAGTGGCACGTTCATAGATACTGACAATGATGGCATATGTGACGCCGAAGACGAATGTCCTGACTCTCCAGACCCTGGAGCAATATGTGATGACGGAGATCCATGCACAATTGATGATATAGTTGATATGAATTGTAACTGTATTGGCACTTTCTTAGATACTGATAATGATGGTACATGCGATGCTGAAGATATTTGTCCAGACTCGCCTGAACCGGGAACACCTTGTGATGACCAAAATATTTGCACAGTTGATGATGTTATCCAAACGAATTGTTTGTGTATTGGAATTTTCTTAGATGCTGACAATGATGGTACTTGTGATGCTGAGGATACTTGTCCAGACTCGCCTGAACCGGGAACACCTTGTGATGATCAAAATATCTGTACCGTTGATGATGTTATCCAAACGAACTGTTTCTGTATTGGAACTTTCTTAGATGCTGACAATGATGGTACTTGCGATGCTGAGGATATTTGTCCTGACTCGCCTGAACCAGGAACACCTTGTGATGACAACGATCTATGTACAACAAGTGATATCATAAATATGGATTGCAACTGCATTGGTACTTTCTTAGATGCTGATAATGATGGCACATGCGATGCTGAGGACATTTGTCCTGACTCTCCTGAGCCAGGAACACCTTGTGATGATGGAGACTTTAATACTTTAAACGATCAAATTAATCCTGATTGTATTTGTGAAGGATCGACTGATCCAGACTTTTGTCCTGGGCTGAATCTTTCTATAGGCGACATGTGTAATGACGGCGACGAATGTACAATCAATGATATTGTAGACACGGATTGTAATTGTACAGGTACTTTTCAAGATACGGATAATGATGGCACTTGTGACGCCGAAGATCTCTGTCCTGATTCGTTAGAACCGGGTGCAGAATGTAATGACAATGATCCATGTACAGAATTTGATCAAATCAATACGGATTGTGATTGTATAGGAATATTTCAAGATGCAGATAATGACGGTACTTGCGATGCAGAAGATCTCTGTCCGTCTGGACTAGAACCAGGTTCTCTATGTGATGACAATGATGATTGCACAATCAATGATGTTGTCGATAACGATTGCATGTGTATTGGTACTTTTCAAGACAGTGATGCTGATGGTACATGTGATGCAAATGATCTATGTCCAGATAGTCCAGAACCAGGAACGAACTGTGATGATAATAATGTAATTACATTTAATGATCAAATTGATGAAGATTGTAATTGCACAGGAACGGAAGATCCTAACTATTGTCCAGGTTTAGATCTAAACATTGGGGATCTATGTGATGATAATGATGTTTGCACAATTAATGATATAGTCACTATAGAATGTCAATGTATCGGAACATATCAAGATACTGATAATGATGGCACTTGCGATGCGAATGATCTATGTCCGGATAGTCCAGAACCAGGTACAGCATGTGACGACGGTAACAGTATTACTCAAAACGATGTAATAACAGAAGATTGCACCTGTCTAGGAGAAGATCCAAACTCAATAGACAACAAAAAGTTAAATTTCAAAATATATCCAAATCCTATTAAAGACAAACTCACTATCGAGGTGCAAGGAGCGTTTACAATTAACATATATTCACTCCATGGTAAACTGATTCTATCAGCGCCAATGATGAACGAACATCAAGTAGATCTTAGCCATTTAGAAGCTGGAATTTACATACTATCACTGATCAATGAATCGTCAAAGGCTTCTAAAAAACTATTCAAAATATAAAAAAGACAACTCACTATAAAAAGTGGCATTAAGAAAATGATAGAATTCGAGATACTAACTTGTATGGTATCGAAAATTCTATCATTTTCCAAAGTCATATTTTTTAATCTCTCCAAAATATAAACGCTATAATCACTGAGTACAGCACGAGTACCTAGTTCATTTGACTATTGATATTCATGACAACATTAGAGCCGTTGACTTTCCAAACTCTACATTCTTTTTAAGGGCCCCTTTTTAGGTTTTAATGTCGGTGATCTAATGGATGAAAGTCGAAGACAAATCTAAACAAACTAAAGTATGATATGTCAACCGCGTTAGTTCTCACATAATGCAATGGACAAAAACACCGATAGATATTACGTGTATCACTACCAAAACCAATAATAACTGTAGGCGTTTTTAATCATTAAAAACTATGCGTCACGATTCGTTTCTTATTCGAGTTCATCTATTGCTAATTTCATCTGAATTGGCTCATCAAAGTATTTTGAAAAGATCTTATTACCTGACCATAAATCTTCTTCAAAAGCATGAACAAACCTTTCATTTACGAAAAACAATAGATCACTTCCTTTCTTTCTAATTGTCAGTTTGACATTTGAATTGAACTGAATACTCCCCTCTACATTCTGATAATATACGACATTACCACCATTGGCAGTAATCTGCACATTTACATCGGTACAAGTATCACAATTACCAAAACCAATATTCCCGAAATTAAAGAGCACAAAATTATTGTCAGTGTTCCAATTTATAAACTCAAAATCAATTCTAAAATTATTGTATTGAGAGAATTCAATAGCATCAAAAATAAATTCCTTAGATATAGTATCAACCCTTATGACATCAGTAGTTAAATTGATTGTATAGTAATTATCAAATAATTCAAGTCTGTCGGAAAACAGGACACCCTGATCAAATAGTTCATCCAAATAATAATCCCACCATTTGCTAGAGTACAGATTTGCTGAACAATCAAAGTTGTCTTCAGCACCTCTCATGATACTTATACAATCATCATTGTTTGTCCTATCATTTCTGTGTTCTCTATCCAAAACACAATGCCCCAATTCGTGAAATATTAACCAAGTTTTTTTCTCTTCAGACATTTCATTCCACTTAGCTTCATCAATCATGATTACATTATCTCGCTGCGAGCATGTAGCTGCAATTGTTCCGCTTTGGGTTCCAAATCTTAATTCCAAATCTATATCACTCAAATTAACATTGAGTCCTCGTTGGTTGCCTTCTTCAAAAAACATGTCTACATAACGAGAAAATTCGATTGGAATTATTTGTTCCTTTTCATTAGAACAACTAAATACTAAAGAAATAAATATTAAATACGCTATTATTTTCTTCATCTGCTATTTCGTAGATCCAATACAAAGAAATATAATCCCCATCCAGCAAAACATTCAATAACATCACCAATGTAAGATAAAGATGTATGTATTCCTGATGGACATCGCCAATTATTGTAAAAGGAATATCTTGTAAGAACTTTGGTTTATTTACACTAAAAATAGAAGATAATTTTGAATCGCCATAGGTTTTTTCATTATTCTATTCTTTATATTTTTCAGCAGTATTATTATTTAGTCAAAAAGCCATACTTGTAAAAGCGCAGCTGACTTTAAACATATCATAAAAGAACCAGTTATTAAAAAGCTCATAATTCTTATTTATTCATATCTAACATTATCTAAAAAGAGACCTACAGATCAATATCTGCAGGTCTCTTTGATCATAAAGAACAAAAGTATTCTCTACATATTTTTAATGAATCAAAAATTTAATAATCTGTCTCTGATCGCCCTTTTTGAGCAAAATCAAGTATGCCCCAGACGTTTGATTTCCAAGTTCTATAGCTTTATTATTGTGTCCAGATGATATTTGGAAGTTATCCGCTTTCACTTGCTGTCCCATGATGTTGTATATCTCAATTCGTACTTCACCAGAGGCAATCGCATTCATTGACAACACAAAGTCACCATTATTAGGATTTGGATTGATATTGACAGCGCTGAGGATGTCTATCTTGTCTATTGATGTTGGCCCCGTTACTGTAACTTCTTCCTGATATGTGATGGTACCACATTCATTAGTAGCACTTAGTACTACTGTGTATACACCTTCATCAGCATAGATATGATTAGGATTTTCATCTATAGATGTGTTGCTATCTCCAAAGTCCCACGAATAAGAATTTGCATCTATTGATATGTTATTAAATGTAAATTCAAAATTAGAAATTTGGTCAATTTCATATTTTGCTGTAGGTATATCCTGTGTCGTTATATAGCTCTCAGTCTCTAATACATCTTCACCTGCAAGAGAAGTAACGACTAGCGTAACATCATATATTCCTACTGCATCATAACTCACTGTTGGGTTTTGATCTGTAGATTCTGATGGGTTACCACCAGAAAAACTCCACTGCCATGCTGTGACATTTGTACTAGAATTATCTGTATACTCTACCACAAAAGGAATACAACCTCCTGTCTGCGACACAGCATAATCAGCAACCGGAAGTGTACTGATGACTATAGTTTTACTCTCTTTTATTGTGCCACACATATTGGTTGCACTTAGTATTACTGTATAAGTACCGTCATCCGTATAGGTGTGATTTGGGTTTGCTTCGATAGACGTATTACCATCTCCAAAGTCCCACGATAGACTTTCATAGTTGGACGATAAATCTATAAAATCCACATCAAAAGCATCCTTTTCAAAATCAAAGTCTATAGTCGGAACATCTGACACAACGATCAGATCGGTTATTACATCTGAGTCTTCACCTGTCTCATTAGAGACGATCAACGTTACATCATATGTACCGGCAGTCTCATAAATCACTATCGGGTTTTCTTCTGTAGAGGTGGCTGGTGTTCCCCCAGGAAAGCTCCATGCCCAAGTATCTGTATTGATACTAGAATTATTAGTGTAGTCAACTGTAAACGGCAAACATCCTTCTGTGTCATTGCTAATAAACCCGGCTGTAGGCGAGGTATTCAGATTGATAGACTGGATCATTATGACGGTGTCACATGCATTGATCACAGTCAGTATCACTTGATATATATCTTCCTCTCCATAAGTATGACTAGGGTCGGCTTCTGTAGAGATATTACCATCTCCAAAGTCCCATGATATCTCATCAAACCCTTCAGATAGATTCTCAAAATCAACTTTCAAAACCTCGGAAATCATATTGAAACCTGCATTCGGTGCTTCTGATACAGATATGTAAGTAATTTCAGTGATCTCGTCTTCTCCAGCTCCATTGCTGACCATGAGCACCACATCATATTCTCCAGCTTGGTCATAGACGACTGTTGGGTTCTCCTCAGTCGAGCTTGCAGGTGTTCCTCCTTCAAATGTCCATAGGTATTCTTCAGTATTATCTGAGCTATTGTTTGAGAAGCTAACTGTCATTGGAGAACAACCAAACGTATTATTCACACTGAAATCTGCAGTCGGAGGTAGAAAAACGTCAATTGATTTCTGTACCGTTTTCATCCCACATGGACTGCTGTCTACTGTCAAGCTGACAATGTATAGTCCTTCATTTTCGTATTCATATACTGGGTTTTCTTCACCACTTGCTGCTCCATCTCCAAAATCCCAGAAATACGTATTGACAGGCAGATTCGTTTGATTCGTGAATGAGACCTTATCTCCGATTAATTCGAAATCAAAATCAGGAATCGGACTTTCAATCACTTCTATAATTTGATTCAATGTCAATTCATCAGTACCATCTGCATTTGTTACAGTAAGCGTTACATTAAAAAACCCTGGTTCATTATATACAACTACTGGGTTTTGTTCTGTAGAGAAATTTGGAGTAGCCCCTAACATAACCCATTCAAAATCAATAGGTGTACCTGTAGACAAGTCTGTAAATTGTACTTCAGTAGGAGAACAAACACTTGATTGTGTAAACGTAAAATCAGCTACTGGAGGAAACTCTTCTTCACCTGATCCAAAACAATCATCCCCAGTAACACAGTTGGCACCAAGGTACTTATCCAGTAATAATGCTCCAGGCTGTGCACCAAATCCATTGTTGAAATTGATACCGACGCCTCCTATCAAATGACAATAACTCATGATCGTACCACCATTGTTAGGTAATATTGGGTCGTTCTCATCATAGCAAGATTGCTCATCTCCTCCCTCCGAACCACAATCATCGATCTGTGTATTGTTTCCATTCCATACACAATTATGCGTATGACTACTTCCTATATTGTGTCCCAATTCGTGCGCTACTACCATTACATTCCACGAATAGATAGGAAAGGGTGTAACATTTACCCCCATACTTCCACTTACTGCAAAGGGACCAAAATTACCGTTATTCTGAGCACAGAGTACATTGAGCCACGCTACTCCTCCACCAACAGATCGTGTAGAAAACACATGGCCAAGTCTACCATCATAATCATTAATCGTACTTGGCATAATGGACAACATCTCTCCTGCTGTCGAGCCACCCAAATAAGGATCTGGCACATCATAGACCAAGATCTCGGAAACGACCAATGGAACGCCTTCATTCTCGTAAAGGATACCAACTTCATTCATTACAGCAAGTGCCCAATCTTCGGTATTCTCTATACTTGATCCATTCTTTTGGTAACTGTCAAAATCACATTCGATGTATATTTCTATACAGTCTCCTGTAGATCGATTATCTGATTCAGTTTTTACCTTTACATTTTCATTTTGAAGGAGTTGATCCGCAGAACAACCTGTATCCTGAGATCTCTTAGAGTCCGTCACAAGGTAGGCCGCATAAAGCTGATCATCAATCTTATTGATTTCATAATTGCCTTTCTCATTCGTTATTGTCATATGGATTCCACTATTTATCATAGAAAGACTGACAAATGATTCTTTCTTATCTTTGATTATTCCCCTGTAAAAAACAGATTTCGTTGATTGAGTTGCCGCTCCAGAAGCAGCTTTTACACTATATGAGCTAGTAGTCACTTCTTTTTTATACAACTGCATTTGATATACTTGCCCATCAATAGGAATGTCTAACACCATTGTTTTCGGCTTATCCTTTTTAATTCTTGCTGCGAACGATTCTTCTAAATTTAAATATTCAGCTTTAGAAACATACTGATCTGCATCGGCAGGAATAGCTCTGTTTTGATTCTTAACAAACAACGGTTTTGATTCACTTTTGAAATCCCATTCCATGGATTGCACATAATTATAAATTTGATGAGAATCATGTTCTTGACCGAAGCCAAACTGAATAACTGAAAGAATAAATAAGGGAAGTAATAATGATTTTTTAAACATAAGGTTATTTTTTAGGTGGGATTTACCAATTGGACTGTATGATAAATATAATTTTGGAAAGCAACAAATCAATTTCACTGAAGATGTCTTGTAGCCGTTAGGTATTTTAGTTTTCACCCCTAGACGTGAAGCATTATGATAGCAATCAGAAAGAATTCATTGCAATGCCTTGGCTTTATTGGAAATTTTATTTTCTTATTATTGGTGACTATTAAGCGCAACAATCTTTACTAGCAGATTAGCAACCACTCAAAATCAATAATAAAGCGAGTATGGTTTTATTCATTTTTTCATGATCTCTAACGCATAAAGATAAGACTAGTAGCGACACAAGATGATATGCAATTTTATCTATTGTTATCGGCTTACTTTTTCTTTATTATTATGTAAGCGCCTCAGAAACTTTTCTAATTCAAATAAGCCTATGAATTCTATATTAGTTAATGACACCTTCTTAGATTCAAATTTCAACTGCAATCCATCACCATAGTCCGTATTTATTTTTCTCCACCAAATCAACTTATCAAAATTGGAATTGATAGAATATTTTTTTCTGTTGGACTCAAGTTTAAATTGTTTGTCTTCAATAGTAATTATTATCGTAGTTGTTATTAACTGAATGGGTAATATTACAAACATCCAAATAATAAATATCATTGTTAATATAAGGACTATTATATAGACTTCGTCTATCCCAGTATCCGGTAATTTAAAGTTTGGCAAGACAGTTATTGCGCAAAAGAAAGCGATTATTAAAAGTAAGTAACTACTTCTTTTTACAAATTTCCCCTGTCGAATTACAATCGGTTGTATTGATTCATTCTGAGCTTTTATTTTCTCCTTCCTCGTTAACTTTCTGTGCATTTAGTTGGCTTAAGTAATGTTTTCATGACTTCTAGTTTGCAGATAACATACCGGTAAACCCTAAGTCCCACCAAAGGATGCATTACCCAATTAGCAATACAATAGAGCGTCTATTTAGCATCTTAACTCAAACCCAACTTCTTTCGAAATTAGCATATCATAGACACCTTTATATTCTTTATTATTTTAAATTATTCTCAATATCTCAATACCCTTTATCCAGATAATATAATTTTTCGTTTTTAATATTACAATTTCATTTTTATTGCATTCCTTTATCAATTGCCTTTAAACACTAATTAAGCATTGTACATTCCCTTCTAATTCTTTATACTTAATCAAGTTATTCCTCAGTAGAAATGTAGTTCCAATATTATATCTACCAGGCGTTTCAAACCTTTTAATACATCCTGACTTTAAAAGTATTTCCTTCTTGAAAGATAAAAATATTCCTTCATTATGTATTTCCATTTTCGAGCAATTCATAAGGGACATAAGAGTTAATTGCTTCCGAAAATCTTCATAGCTAATATCTAGTTTTTGAAACTGGTTTTTTAAAAGTTGATCAGAAATTAGACCTGAGTAACGAATCTTCCAATCTTTAAAGATCCTTTCATTCTGCACTAGAAATTTATTTTCTAATTCAGGAAGATTATTACATTCAACTTGATTCAAATTTATCAATTTAAGGTTTTCTATTCGTCCTATTAAATCAAAATCATTCGAACTTCGTATGCTGTCTCGTAAATTCTTATCAATATTTGAAATATCAATTGATATGAAATCATTTTCTAAGAGTTGTATCGAATAGTATATTTCATTATGACTAAAAGTACTTAATGAATCAAAAAATATCCTTGTATTATTATAATTGTTAATCGCTTGTTTTTGAATAATTATTACTTTGATTGCATCTTTAAACATATATGACATACCTAATATCAATACGATTAAACTTATACCTAATATTTTTTTATTCGATTTTACCATTTACTTTTTAATTGCCATAATTTGATTCAATGCTTAATGATAACGTCCAAGTATCTCGAGCTGATACAGCTATAAAAAGTCTGATCTTATATCACATGTTACATTTCGTTATTTTTCATTATGCTTCGATGCGACAAAGATATCCACATAAGACAATATAGAATTTATCTCCTTATTATATGCCTTAAATATGCCTTCCATTCTTTGTTTCAGAAATGTCTGATTGAAGATTACTATTACAATCTTATCTTTATATAAGGTAAGGAATTTAACGTTATACGTCACCTTTTTTCCATTAGAATGATGAATATTTTTATCGAATTTTAAAAAACGATCTATAAAGTCTCTACTTATAGATTCTGTCTCTGCTGTCGATTTCAGGATTAAATATTTTTCATCTATTATATTGTTTCCAGTTTTCACCTCTACCCCATCTAATTTAACATATTCTCTCAACTGTTCAATAACAGGAATATTCCATTCTTCCTCTTCCGTCTTATGTTTTGAGTAAAAGAGTGACTTTCTTAAATAAATAGATACTCTTTCTTTTTGATAGCTGTTCATGTTATCTAGAACAATAAGAGTAGATGGCTGCCAAGTAGGAAATGATCTTTTCATCTTACCTTTTTGTGTAGAAACAGATAATTCACAAAATTTGACATTAAGATTTTTATAAGTACCTGCAATGCAATTACTTTTAACAAATTTTAATGTGGGTTCAATATCATGATGAATAAATCCCAACTCCTCTGTCTCTGATTTGTCTAAATCAATAATGTTACCATTGAATTTGAGTGAACTAGAACCCATTGAATCTAACATCCTTTGCACGTATGGCCCTTTTTCTTTGTCAAATTCGGAATTAAGGTTTGGAAATCCTATAAACTTATCAATGAATATTAGTTTCGCCAATGGAATAATTACAATTGCAATGCCTAAAGGAATACTTCTAAGAAAAATTAAATTCATTGTAAATGAGAGAAAACAGATTAACAATAAAGTAAATCCAACTACTCCAATTTTATTCTGTTTGTTATTGAGGGAAATTAGCTGCGGATTATTTTTTAAAAAATCATCTTCCATTTCTTTCAGATTAACATTCATGCCAATTACTTTATTTAATTTGGTTGTTTTCTTCTTAATGAAATGTAATGTCCCTTTATATCGAAGAGTCTGACCAAAGGTACAATTCTTTGAAATCTAGAGTCATGCACTGGTTTTCTAGTTCAAATTTCGGTATTCTGATGGACTAAAACCAACTTTACCTTTGAATAATTTGCTAAAATGCTGAGGGTATTCAAACCCTAGACCAAAAGCTATTTCACTTATTGATGAATTTGAATTTAGCAAATTAGTTTTTGCTTTCTCAATTAAATACGAATGAATATGGTCTTTTGCACTACTTCCAGTTTCTAGTTTTAATAAATCACTTAAATATGAGCCCGACATATTCATAGCCTCACCACATTGATTAATTGAAGGCATTCCCATTTCAGATAGGTCTGATGATGAAAAATAGTTTTGCAAGTAATGTTCGAATTTACTAACAAAGTCCTTACTCAGGTTTGTTCTTGTATAAAACTGCCTATCATAATAACGGTTGCTATATTTTAATATGCTTTCAAGGTTCTGAATAATTATATTCTGAGAATGTTTATCTATATTTTGATTTAATTCTAAGTCTATTTTTTTTACTAATTCAAAAAGTGATTGTTTCTCCTTATCAGAAAGATGCAATGATTCATTAGCTTCATAATTAAAGAAAGAATAATTTTTAATTGTTTTGCCTAGTTCAGATTTTCGAATCAAATCTGGATGAAACAGAATTGTCCATCCTGAATCATCTAGTTCTTCTATCGGATCGGCAAATGATGCGACTTGGTTGGGAGCTATAAACACAAGGGTGCCGTCATCAAAATCGTATGAGTTTTTACCATATTGAAAAGTCGTTCCTTTCATTTTCCCTTTCATAGAAAGTAAGTAAAGTTCACTTGTTAGTTTTACGTTTGCAAAATCAAGATCAGTCTGAGGCCACTTTCTAATTATTGTAATTAATGGATGTGTTGGTTTCTCCAAACCGAATAATTGGTGTACTTCAGATATGGATTTTATTCGAAAAATGTCTCTCATGTTTTTTTAGTGTAATTCAATACATTCTATCTTCAGGGAGTCTAACATAATTATTATTTCCTTTTCTATCTTATATCGACTCTCTATTCTTAATATATTCTCGCAATCCTCTAAGTCTGTATTCCACTTATGGATTTTACTGAAGTTGTCCAAAATAGGCTTTACATGTATTAAGTCTTGTTCTATTATATCTGTTTTAAAAACAGATATAATTAATTTCCCAGGGTTCATTTCAGTTCACTTAGGTGCCTCACATACTTTTTTGAAAGCTGCATTCTGTGTGTTGTATTTAGCTATCATATTCTCCCTCATTTCTGGTTTCATAATTAAACTTCTCAGAGGGCCACTCATTCTTTCATAGTTAATGAATCGGGTGTTCTTCCCACCATCTATCGATTCAAAAATATGTACATGTTCTGCATTTAATATTCCCCATCTAAAACCCCAATAGAATACTTCTGGACTGTTTTCGTATACTTTTGGACTAGTTGGTGCTGGAGCTGGATCATTTTTTCGACCAAAGTTAAGTGTCAAGTTTAGAGTTGGTTTAGTCTCAAGGTTATTGATATTACCTTTTTTTACCTCTATTTTTGGAATTACAGTATTCCATTCGCTCCATTTTTCGAAATCTAAAAATTTTGTTCTAACAACTTCGGGAGTGGCATTAATAATTATTTCAGTAAATGCTATTGTTTTGTCCTGTACCTCATTCGATTGTCGTATGTATTTTTTTTTCATTGCACTATTTTTAAGATTATTAATAGTACAAAGGTCCAATTGATCTGTATCACTCAAGGATAGATATCGCTGAAAGTTGAATACATTTCGCTAAATTCAACTTCTGCCTAGAGCCCAAGCACATCTAGCGGCTAACTGAATGATAAGCTGATCCGATTATGCAATACTATAGACAATTAATTTCTGTAGATGTTCATAATACTCTTAGATAAACTTAAACGTAATTGTTCACTTTAAAAGAGTACTATACTAAGCAAACAAGCTATTAAAATCAATGATATCAAAATGTAAATCATTTTATTTTCAATGCTAGACGTATTCTTAAATCGTTCTTCCCATGTGCTGTTTGACGCAATCCATTTAATGGATTTTGCAGCAATTATATTTGCACCGCCAATTAAAATATAGCTTAAATTAGGTAAGTAATTTTCAATGTTTAATAATTCCGAATTAACTATGGAATAGATTAAGCCTATGATTCCTCCAATTAATAATAGATACCCTAACACATTTGGTAGAGTTGGACTCTTTAATGTTAATTTTCTGTTCGCCAACGCAGTTGTTACTTTTACAAACTGAGGCCAATTTTCGTAATTTATTTTATTATCCATAGTTATTGATTATGTATTTTCGTAATGTATTTATCTTTTTATTCCTATTTGCTTTCCTGACAATATTTATACTTGTTTTGTGATTCTTAAATATCCCTGCACGAAATATTTCTAATTCCATTTACAATGCTATCTTTTAGAATTCTATTAATTCTTCCAGTAGTCGTTTAATCGAATTCGATATGTGTTACTTGCAAATACTAAATTCAATTTAGCGAAAATTTTGTCGTCTTCCCGAACAGTGTTTCTTGACAAGTAATTATTGTAGCTATATCTTGATTTTGTAATTTCAGGCTTTTTGTCTTGTTCTATTGGCACAGGAATAACAAGTTATTTCTTTATTTTACAACCCGTTGTTATTACTACTAAAGATATTAGACTTAATACTAATCCGTTCATCTTTTTTCATTTTCCTAACTGGCTATAAGGCTCTGTGACATTCGGCTTGCTGACAAAGGAGGCATGATCGTCATGTCACTTGTTATCACCTGGCAATTTATTTTAATCTACTTCGCTCTTCTCTTTCATATTCCCAATACATTAATTTATTTATTTGGCTAGCGATAAACTTCCAACTTCCATTCGTATCAATATCTTTTAGTCTTTTACATAACAATTCGATCAAACCAACATAACTATAACCCTTAATGCAAATGATGTTAAAATTATTTAGAGAAATTCCACTAGATAAATTTTCTTTTAGTTCATGTTCAATGAGATGATTTACACCTAATGAATTGGCTAAAGTAAACCTAAAGTCATCTTTTCCAATTTCACCTTTGATTCCAATTTCGATATCAATAAGTATGGAAAAGGGTTCATTATCCTTTGGATTGAATAATTTCAAGTCTTCAACTTCCATTGACCATATTTCTCCTATTTCTATTTGTCTCATTTGGTTTTCGCTTGATGACGTATCGGTGATATGGAGCGGAAGCAGCGATAGCAAGTCTGATCTCATGTCACATGTTAGCTATTTTTTTCTTTTATTGTTCTAGTACAGTTTCTATTTCATTCCAGCTGTTAACTTTCATATGTTTAGTTTTAAATTCTTTTCTGTCATAAAATGAAAGCAATAAGTCTTTTTCATCGACCACAAATCTTTTCTTAAATTGTTCAAGCCTATCCCTAAACCATTGTCTCTTAACCTCATCAATTTGAACATGTCTAGTTGAATAGGATTTTGAGATATTGTATATCCTCTTTATTAGTACTTCTTCAATTCTCGGTGTTGAGCTAAGGTATGAATCTAGGTATTCTTCAAATTCGGCTGTTGAGTTATATAGACTATCGATTCCCCATGTTATAATATGTTCCTGTTGATACCAATAGAGAAGATTTTTCAATTCTGGAAGAAAAGTGGATCCTCTATTATTTGTAATTGGCAGCTTGTTTATGACGATATATTGAGGATTAATTTTTAAGTTTTTGTAAGCCACAAGTTTATGGTGCCCATCTAAAACATACATTGCTGTATTTACCATAGGTTGACCTTCATCTTCATTATCTTGCTTAATGTTAAGTTCACGGATGGTTATAGCTTTGGGCCTTCTTCCTTTAGAAATTACGTTTTCATAGTATTTAACCCTTGCCATATCTATAGACTCAAATGGCTCTGTAAACAACAATAACCGTCCAAAAGGATAATAACTGTTGGGGGAATATGGCTTTGTCATCCTATTTTTACCAATTCTATCATTCTGCCAATTAAAAATCATTTCATTAGAATTAACTATACTTGTATTGTACAAGTATTCTGTTCGATGTTCTTTCCATAGTTCAAATTCATATACCCCAGATTTTAGTAATTGCAAGAAACCAGATGATACAAAATCTTCTACACTATCAATCCTTGATATGTTTTCTTCAATTTTACTAAGTTCACTTTTACGAGTATCATTGGGAGGAAAACATGTATAATATCTTGCTACAGTGCCTTCACAATCAGGCCAATCAGCAACACGTGGTTCTTTGATCCTTAAGCAACTTAAGAAACCATCATTTACTATTTCTATTATCCCCTCAGGGTTTTCAATTTTCATTTGTTCTAATTATAGCTAACGTCCTAGTGACATGCGGCGTGCTGACGATGGATGCATGATCTCATATCACATGTTAATCACTGCGTTTTTTTATCCATTGTAGTAATTCTATAAGTAAACGGAACATAAATAGAATCTCTAGTTGAAATAAGTCTTTCACAATCACTGAATTTAAGAGTTTGATGCTCACCTATGAATCGCTTATTATAAACGTAACCAAAATTCATATTTTCATTACTCCCTGTGACTTCAGTTGCGCCAAAAAACGTTCTCTCTCTATTTTCAAGTCTTAAGTTAAATTCTAATGGCACAATTAATTCATAATTAGGAATATTTAGTGTTTTAGCAAACACCCTTTCCCTAGAAGATTCTCTATCAACAAGGTACAACTTAGCCTCTTTAAATGTGTCCGTTATTTTAAAATGACGTTTAAACTTTTCTATTTTAAAATTTCCTTTTAGATCCGAAGTATATTGCCCCTCAATACTTTTTGGTATTTTTTCAGAATCAAACTTGATTTTTTTAGCATAAACAATTTCTGGTTTTCTTCTTGCAATAGATATTGTTTGATTATTTCCTAGATATATTATTTTGGTAGAATAAGTATATAGTACCTCCTCATTTTTCTTTAATTCAAGTCCTATTGCAACTGAATCTACTTTCAATTGATCCCATGCAGGAATTTTAAGAGTTATCCATTTTGAATTTGGACTACTAAAAATTTCTCCACTTTGTTTTCTAAAAAAATCTTTCTCGATTATTTTAGTAGTGATAATTTCATTCCCATAAGAAAGGTTTAATTTGTAGCTATAATGAGTTCTAGGTATCTTGAACTCTACATTAATAGAATCTTTGCAAAATTTACTTCCAACCACTGGATTGTGGCTTATTTGAACATTAAAACGCTTTGGATCATAATCATTTTTTTCAGGTCCTGCGACACTAACCGAACATGAATTCAATGTGATTACTGAAATTATTGTAGCAACAATAATAAAATCCTTAAAATTTATTCGCTGCATATTTATGCGAATAACAAATGGGACTATTTTGTGTATTGATCTAATCTTATCGTGCATTTGAGCTTTCTTTTTTAACAAGTTTAAATTGGTTTTTATATTCTTTCGTTGTGAATAACAGTCAAGCAGATCTGGCATGCAGTGTTGAAGACTGGCTATTTTCATGTGTGGATTAATAAACTAATTTGCGACTTCACACAACTTCCTTTAAAAACTGCAGGACTCCATTTTCCTAGTGCAATAAAATCACCTTCAACAATATGAGCATTCGTTTTTCCATAAACATTGTATATCTCTAAGTCCTCAAGAATTCCTTCATGATTGATTATAGCTAACACGTTACCAAGGCCATCAAACCCATTTTTCCCTTGTACTGTTCGTTCTGTTCTCCAAGAATTATCCAAACATTTTGGTCTTATATCTGGATTCAAAACAATATCAGACTCAATCATCATTCTTTTATGATAATGAAAAGATATTGTCACTATTTTATCTGTTTTCTGATAGTATCCATTCACTTTATTAGGCACCCAGTTTTTATACAATTTTGTTATTCTTAATGCTTCATTGATATATTCAATTTGATCATTCTTAATCCAAGATTGATCTGGATATCTTATTTTTGGTTCTGCATATTCTGCATTTTCAAGTTCGCCATCCTTTCCAATCATAATTCTGATAGGAACATTGTGAAACCTTTCTTCAATATCTGTTAAATCAGGATAAATAATGTTATTTCTAACATGATCATTAAACTCAATCTGTGAAGTTTCTACCTCTTTATGGTTTCTATTTTTCATGCTTTCTATTTGCCTCTGACTGATAATGATATTGAGAGTCTGACCAAAGATAAGATTCTCTGATATCCATTGCTAGCAGTATTTTCATTCTTTCACAGGTGACCAAAGTGGACCAACTAAGACTAAAAGTAATAAAATATTCGCTAATACATTATTGAAGTTCCCTGAGAATATTGAGCCTAATCCATCAATTATAAACCAACTAATTAAACTTGTCAAAACAGTTTTTCGTATTTGTTCTGGTGCGACATCATAAATTTTTGTTGACAGAAACCATATTAAGATGCCCCACCCGAACAAAATCCCTCCGAGTAATGCCGATAAAAACACTGTTGAATTTGAATCATAGTTTTGAAGTTCATCAATCGGCCAACTTGAAATATCTAAAACTATCTCAATTGGTTTTTGGGTCTGTTTCAATGTCCCAAGAAAAAATAATAGAGCATAAGAAATAATTGAAATAGCTGTTATTTTTAGCCAAAACTTGTGTGTTTTATGTGTCATGTTAATCATTTAGTTTGTTCGTGCAAATGTGATAATGATTAAGGAGACATTTTAGTCGGCAACGTACAATTCAGACAAATTGCTCTGTTATTCGATTCAATTTTTTGAAGTAATTCGAGAGAAATAAATAATCTAAATTATCTTTAGTAATGCACATATAGAAGTCATCAGTTGCAATTTCAAACAATCCAGATAGTTGTTTTGTGGTCAATTTTAAATTGATATTTTTAGCCCACAACATTACGGCATAATTTCCTAATAATTTGTTTGACTCTGCGAGTGCGACTTCAATTTCTTTATCATTTCTGTTTACTCTCAATTGTCTATGAAACAATAAGTCAATTTTATGATCCAATAAAATATTAATTAAATCGGGAAATATTGTTTCACAGTCTTTTTCCTTTTGCGATAGAATTTTACATTTTTCAAGGTGGTGCTCAATTATAACTTCAAAAAAACATTCAAGGTCAGCAAAATGGTGATAAAATGATGATTTACTGATTCCAACAACTTTGGCAAGTTGCTCAATTTTCAAAGATTCAAATCCATTTAGAGCATAGGCTTCGTAACCTTTACTTATCCAAAAATCTTTAGGTTTGATCATTATCTGTGCTATTTTTCTTAATTCTGACTAACGTCAATATTTATGTTGATTTTCAATTCTTTATATATTTTAAATTTAACATATTTGTTGATTCGTTAGCTAGGGAAATTAATTTGCCTTTTAAAATCAGTTTCTTTTTTTACTGATTTTGGGATGGTCTTTATATGGGGATCGAGTAGGTAAAGGGAATTTCACCCTAAACCTCTCACAGAACCGTACGTGA
>CALKXE010000019.1 GCA_938003955.1 uncultured Saprospiraceae bacterium
GTATTAATATATTTCTCTTGCAAGGGGTTGGATGGTTTAGTGGTATTTGATAATTTATATTCTATAATTTCATTTCTTTATACGGATCAATGCTTTTTCCTTATTTTAGTGCCAGATTAATCGGTCAACGTTTACAAATTAAATAATCCATAATACAAAGTGTCATATGCTTCAAAGATTTATTTCCACAATTCTATTATCTGTAACAGTATTATTCATATCTGCTCAGACAACAACGGGCACAATCCAGCATGATGGTATTACGAGAGATTATATTTTACATTTACCAACAGGTTATGATGAGAGTAAGTCTTATCCTTTTGTGTATAATTTGCATGGATTCACGTCTAATGCAGCACAACAGCAATTCTACAGTGACATGGATGCTACAGCGGACGCTAACGGCTTTATAGTTTGCTATCCTAATGGTATAGGTGCAAGTTGGAACGTAGGTTGGACTTTTGGGAGTACAGCTGATGATGTGGGGTTTCTTGTGACATTAGTGGATGCTTTAGCTGTCGACTATAGTATTGACTCTGATAGATTGTATTCTTGTGGAATGTCCAATGGTGGTTTTATGAGCTATAAGTTAGCATGTGATGCAAGTGATAGATTTGCGGCAATTGCATCAGTTACTGGAGCTATGGTTCCGGATGAACTAGAATCGTGCGATCCAATTCGGCAAATGCCGGTGATGCAGATACACGGTACTTCTGATCCGACAGTAGCATATGGCGGTTCTTTTGTCAGTGCTCCAATCGAAGAGGTTGTAAGTTTTTGGGTAGAGGGAAATGGTTGTGGCCTACAGGTCGATACGATCCAGGTAGAGGATATAGACCTTTCTGATGGATGTACTGCTCAGAGGATAGAATACACAGACTGTACAGATGATAAGGAAGTCGTGTTCTATAAAATAGATGGGGGAGAACACACATGGCCAGATGCGTCATTAACAATAGGAGTTACTAATAGAGATTTTAATGCGAATCAAGAAATTTGGAATTTCTTTAATCGATTTGACTTAAACGGTCCTATTCTTTCAAATAATGAAACTGTGGCGTTGGATAAAGGCATTTCATTATTTCCCAACCCTGCGAATAATCAGATCACATTATCAAATTTACCATCAGACATTAAGCAAATAACTATAATTGATGCGATGGGTAGAACTATTATTTCTCAAGGTAACTCATCCGAAAATATAGAATCCATAAATGTAGAGAACCTTGTAAATGGTTTACATTTTTTAATTATAGAAGGGGAGAGTACTCGAGAATTAGTCAGGTTTATGAAATTCTAATAGCCTATATTCTTAAGTAATTATTATAAAATAAGATTGTGTTAGCTAAGTATAACATCTAAAGTTAGATGTTATGGGTTTAGTGAAGAAAAGTGCGTTTTCCAAGTTTATAAAGGAGCTACAGTATGTCATTTTTCCATTATTATAATAGCGAACAGTATTTATTGATCGATCATTACAAATGGTTCTATTCATAGAAACTATACGGAAAAACCGTGATAGATTATCTATCATACAAGTAATAATAAAGGCCTTTCTCATTACCCATAACTTATTGATCTTAACAAAAAAAAAGAGCCTCACTAAAAAGTAAGGCTCTTAAATTCTTATATCTTTATTGTATTCTTTTTATAAGTCTAATTGCAACCCAAATCAATAATCGATTGAGCATCTGCATTTGGAAAACAACTTCCAGAAGGAACAGAAGTAGGTTGATATCTTATCAAGTTAGGATCACTTAATCCAACTTTAATAAATGCCTTTAAATGTGATTTTTCTTCTTCGGTAAGACCAAGAGGTTTGAATTTTACAGATAGTTGAGATTCAGGAATATTCATATTCTCTCTAACTCCATTGTTTTTATATTCAATCAAATCATCTAATGTTCTAGCACTTGCTCCATGAAAAAAGAAGTCTGAATCTGCATTGTTGTAGATTCCTGGAACTTTGAACTTATAGAGGTCCTCATCCAACATCGTGAAACCAGCTCGGCCTAAATTACGTCTATCGTCAGAACTAGTAGAGTAGGATGGTTGTTGGTACATATCATTTACTCCAAGTGCATGAAATTCAGGAGAACCTAAATTCTCATTGTAATGACAAGTAGAACAATTTGCTTTACTAAAGAATAAGATTGCTCCTCTTTTAGCATCATAATCTAACGCATCATTACTTCCTTTTAACCAATTTTGGAAAGGTGCTTTATTAGAAATGATTGTTCTTATGTATGCAGAAAATGCAAGAGATGCAGTCTCTGTTGTATATCTTTCTTCAACAGGTATGTCTTGGAATGCTTCATCAAATAATTCAGTGTATCCATTTTCATCGACCACGTCTTTATCTATTTCTATTCTGTGTGCATGAAGGCCTTCTAAATTCTGAGTTTCGATTCCTTCGAATCCGAGATGATTAAGCATTGACACTTCATCTTGGTCCCAGACATCTTCCGTTCCTTCATTTACGCCAGTAGCACCAAATTGACCATTCCAGAATGTATTGGTTACATATGCTACATTTACTAAACTAAGAGCTCTAGCATCTTGTACATCCAAATCATCCTCTTGGTAGTCATCATTGTTCATTAATCTATTCTCTCCATTGATACCAAAACCAATTCCACCGTCCGCAATACCTTGGAACGTCCCCGGTTTGAATCCAGCTTCTGGTATATGACATGAGGCACAAGAGTAAGTACCAAAGCCAGCAGGCTTCATTGGGTTAGTAGCTAACCCAGTGTCATAAAACATAAACTTACCAAGATTTACTTTAGCTTCAGTTAGGGGATTGTTAGGATCTTGTGGGATCTTATCTAAATCTTTCTCTGATGGAAGAACATAGAAATCTAGCTGACCATTTGGTGCAGAAGATGCAACTAAGTTTCTCAGTTGATTATCTAATTCTATTAAAGTAGGCATCCTGTCCTTAGTACAAGAAAAAATTCCTATTACAAGCATTGTGAAAACGAGACTAATCTTTCTCATTAATTATTCTTTTTAATATTCAGGTGATATGCTAAGGGAGTGCAAATATATGACCAATTCTTAAAAAAAGGTTGATTATAATGATAAATTAAATGTTAATAGTTTTTTTATTGATTTTGTAAAGTGTTGATATGTAGTGATTAGTGTATGATTTTATATATTAATATGAAAAAATATATTTTTTTCGATTTTTTAGTTATCAAGGCAATTAATGTTTTTTGACTTAAATACGAACAGTCGTTTAAGCACTTTTGTTCAGTATAAAACACACGTTTTTATAGTATTTTCACCATTTATGTATTGCTATTCTCTCTTATTGTTTTTCGAAAAGAAGAATTTGGAAGTTAAACTAGCTGATATGTGCAGTTTTAAGGTTCAGCTCTATTATAATAAGATGTGTTTGAAATCGATGTTCCTTTATCAGTTTTCTTAATGTGAACCACTTGATTTACTTGCTATTTTGCATTCAATCTAAAAAAGTAGTTTATACTCTGACTAACAAATCATGTCCAATTATCTATAATCTACTAGATTATTATATTTTTGCAGTCCACAATTAAACTGAGATCCTAATTCTACGTTAGGTTAAAAGAGAAATGTAGAAGAATGAAGTGATAATTTGTGGATTAACAAGAAAGAAAAATATAACTGATGTCAAGAATACTGAACCTTAGAGATGCTCTAAATGAAGCTATGAAAGAAGAAATGAGAAGAGACGAGTCAGTCTTTCTTATGGGTGAAGAAGTAGCCGAGTACAATGGCGCATATAAAGTAAGTAAAGGAATGTTGGACGAGTTTGGTCCAAAGAGAGTGATAGATACGCCGATTGCAGAGCTAGGTTTTGCAGGAATTGGAGTAGGAGCTGCTATGAATGGTTTAAGGCCAATTATAGAATTTATGACTTGGAACTTTGCAGTTCTTGCATTTGACCAAATTGTAAATAATGCAGCAAAAACACTATCTCAGTCAGCAGGCGAGTTTGGGTGTCCTATCGTTTTTAGAGGCCCATCAGGTGCCGCTGGACAGTTAGCACAACAGCATTCACAAACATTTGAATCGTGGATGGCAAATGTACCTGGACTTAAAGTAATCTCATGTATCGATCCAAAAGATATGAAAGGGTTGCTTAAGTCAGCAATTAGAGATGATGATCCGATTTGTTTCATGGAGTCAGAACAGTTTTATGGACACAAAGGAGAAGTGCCTGAAGGCGAATACCTTACACCAATTGGTAAGGGAGCTATAAGAAGAGAAGGAACTGACGTTACTATTGTGTCTTATAATAAGATGGTATTAGTAGCAATGGATGCAGCGGAGCAACTACAGAAAGAAGGAATATCAGCTGAGGTAATAGATCTTAGAACAATAAGACCATTAGATCACGAAATGATTGTAAATTCTGTAAAGAAAACAAACAGATTGGTCGTTGTAGACGAATCATGGCCATATGGTGGAGTATCCGCTGAGATTGCTTATGAAATTCAGAAGTATGCATTCGATCACCTTGATGCACCAGTAACAAGAGTTAATTCTGCAGATGTTTCATTGGGATATGCACCTACATTTGTAGAAGAATATCTTCCTAATCCATCAAAAGTAATAAGAGCTGTAAAAGAGGTGATGTATAGATAATCACTTTTAGAAAATAAATATAAAAGAATTGAAATAGCATGTCTACTAAAGTAGTTGTGCTGTTTTTAGTTTAGGTGAAGTCTATAGTTAGGGGTATCCAGAAGTAAAGGTATTTATTAACTGAAGTATAAATATATTCAATATTGTTTTTTTAGCAGTTGTACATTTTAGCGTTTATCGGCCTTTATATTTGCGTTAAGAAAAGATACCAGCAAAATGTGGCTTGCAGAGCAAACGCACGTATAGCGTTTTTTGTTCCAAGGTGGCTTGCATGCAAACGACAAAGCCTATTGGTCGTTTTTTGGCAATGCAAAAAATGAAAGCCGGCAGCGCTAAAAAGCCTACGCGCGTTTGATACTTCATATCAAGCCACTCTTGGACGAGCGGTTAACAATATTATCACATCATAACTCTGTTTTCATGCGAAAAGACCGATAAATAGGGTGATTTGTTCAGAAGTAGTGCTAAGAAAACGCTGTATATCAAGGATGTTTGCTATTGGAGAATATCCCTAGTTAGTCCAAACAGCTTTTCAAATTCACTTCGAATCACCATAGACATAAACATACTTTCCCATAAGATATATAACCTCACCATTTTCGTCAGCTCTGTAAGAACTTCTCTTGTGGTTCCATAGAAGTCCCTGGTAAGATATGAAGTCATCATTAGTGATTAGGTTATAGGTAGGAGGGTGAGATACGAGACATGCTACAACTCTATGCGATGTTGGATCAAAATAATACCACCAAGTATCCTTAGAAGTACCTGATGTATATTCTACATTGATCGTTTCTACTACTTGTCCAGAAAAGAGCGTGTCTAATCCTTCATATGTTGTGTTAGCTCCTTCATCCAAAAGTTTCCATGGCATATTTAATACATAATAAGCTGAATTGAAACTATTGAAAGCGGAGTCATCGGGAGCCTTTTGAATTCCTCCTTCAGTTTTATATGCTGCCGTACCATCAAATACAACTTCTCGCTTTATAGAATCAAAATAGGAATAGCTACCTTTTAGGTTAGATGATAAAGAGTAATTGTGTTGTTGCTCTATGTATTTTCTTTCTTTTTCTTCTTCATTATAGAGTGTTATCTCTTTCTTATAAATCATTGTATCCAACGATTCCCACTTTTCCATCCCTCCATGTGCATCAATAGATTGATTAATTAAATCGGTCGCTTTATCAGGCTCAATAGACTTACAAGAGACCATTAAGAATAGACAGCTTGCGACTAAGGAGATCTGAAAATATGAAGAGCTACTTCTTTTTTCTCCCGCTTTAATTACGAATAAAAGCCGTTCTGTCAACGTCCAAAAACAAATCAACAAATCAACAAATCTGACAAATCCACCTCTAATAACTTTCATATCTTTAAAATTTTATTTTTGTAAAAATCAAGGATTTAAGTTCAATCATCTCCTTGGGTGTCTGAACTTGTTTTTCGACAGCAAAAGAAATAAAAATTTAAGGGCAATAGAAACCAACCACCGACCTAATTATTTCCTCTGGTTTGTAAATTTTAGTCATGGGAGTTTCATAACATTATATATATTTATACTTAAGCTAAATTCCAAATGGATATTAAGGTAGAACATCCTTGATTATCCTATATTTGCACTCGTAAAATTGAAATAAAAATTGACTATGCAAAATACACAACAGTATATCTTAGATAATAAAGACAAATTCTTAGCGGAATTGATGGATTTACTAAAGATTCCTTCGGTTTCGGCAGATCCCGCTTATGCTGGAGATGTAGCAAAAACTGCGGAATTCGTAAAGGCAAGTTTAGAGTCTGCTGGCTGTGATCTTGTGGAGATTCATGAAACTGCAGGACATCCAATTGTGTATGCTGAGAAGATGAAAGATCCTTCATTACCGACAGTACTGGTATATGGTCATTATGATGTGCAGCCTGCAGATCCTGTAGAATTATGGGATTCGCCGCCATTTGAACCCGTGATTAAGAAGACAGATATTCATCCTGATGGAGCCATATTCGCAAGAGGATCTTGTGATGATAAAGGACAGATGTATATGCATGTGAAGGCGTTCGAAGCAATGAATGCTTCAGGAGAAGTGCCGTGTAACGTGAAGTTTATGATAGAGGGTGAGGAGGAAGTAGGATCCGTAAATCTTGGCAAATTTTGCAAAGACAATGTTGAGAAGCTTGCGTGTGATGTTGTATTGATATCTGATACGTCAGTTATCGCAAATGATACACCGTCTGTAACTGTAGGACTGAGAGGCCTAAGTTATGTAGAAGTTGAGGTGACAGGACCCAATAAAGATCTACACTCTGGAGTATATGGAGGAGCTGTAGGGAATCCTGTAAATATTCTGTGTGATATGATTGCTTCATTAAAAGATGAAAATAATCATATTAGTATTCCAGGATTTTATGATAATGTAGAGGTAGTAAGTGCAGAGGATCGAGAAGAAATGAATAAGGCCCCATTCAGTCTTGAAGATTATAAAAAATCATTGAAGATAGATGCTGTGGATGGAGAGAAAGGATATACAGTCCTAGAACAAACATCAATCAGACCGACTTTGGATGTTAATGGAATATGGGGTGGATATATAGGAGAAGGAGCTAAGACGGTTCTTCCTTCGCAAGCATTCGCTAAGATATCTATGAGATTGGTTCCGAATCAAACACCAGATGAGATTACAGAGCTATTCAAATCTCACTTTGAGTCTATTGCACCGGTTAGTGTGAAAGTAAAAGTGACACCTCATCATGGAGGTCACGCGGCAGTAACTCCAACAAATACTGACGAATACAAAGCGGCATCAATGGCTATGGAAAAAACATACGGTAAGAAGCCAATACCACAAAGAGGAGGGGGAAGTATTCCTATCGTATCATTGTTTGAAAAAGTATTAGGAACAAAGACAGTACTGATGGGATTTGGCCTTAATTCTGATGATATTCATTCTCCAAACGAGCATTATGGATTATTTAACTTTTATAAAGGAATAGAGACAATTCCTTATTACTTCCAGTATTACACTGAACTAAAACAAAAGCAATCTTAGATCTTATGTTTTTGATCTTTTAATGTAGGAACAAAATAACACGTTCATCAGTTAATATAAATGGACTTAAAACATTAGGCTTGACATAGCGGCCACAAATAATAATTATACAAATGAAGTACACAAAAATAACAGCAGTAGTAATAGCATTATTTCTCTCCATGAGTTCTATCTCAATTGCTCAAGAAATCACGAATAAAATAGATTCAGTATCTTATTCTGTTGGAGTTCTTTTTGCTAAAAATATCAAGCAGCAAGGCGTTAAAGAATTGAATTCTAAAGTGGTTGCAAAAGCTATTGATGACTATATGAATGGAACTACTCACGTGATCCCAGAAGGAGAGTGTGAGAAGATGTATATGGACTACATGAAAGGAATCCAGGATAAAAAATCAAATGGCGCTAAAATCGCTGGACAAGATTACTTAGCTGCTAATAAGAAGAAACTAGGAGTTATGGTTACTGAAACAGGATTGCAGTATGAAGTGCTATCTGAAGGAACAGGAATGAAGCCAACAAAAAAAGATAAAGTAAGAGTTCATTATCATGGTACGAATATCGATGGTACAGTATTCGATAGTTCAGTGGATAGAGGTGAGCCGATTTCTTTCGGTGTAACAGGCGTTATTAGAGGATGGACAGAAGCACTACAAATGATGCAAGTAGGGGACAAGTGGAGATTAACTATCCCTTCAGAATTAGCATATGGTGCTAGAGGTGCAGGTGCGAAGATCGCTCCACATGCTGTGTTAGTATTTGATGTAGAGTTACTCGGGATAGAATAATATGCGGATAGACATTATAGCGGTAATTCCAGAATTACTGGAAGGCCCATTCAGCCATAGTATACTTAAACGCGCTAATAATAAAGGACTATTTGAAGTCGTAGTACACGACCTCAGGAAGTTTGGTGTTGGTAAGCATAATAAGATCGACGACTATCAATTTGGTGGTGGTGCTGGTATGGTCATGATGATCGAACCAATAGAGGCTTGTATCAATGAGCTAAAAGCGGAGAGATCTTACGATGAGATTATTTATATGACTCCTGATGGAGTTACGTATGATCAAGGAATAGCAAACGAACTTTCACTAAAAGAAAATATAATCATCCTTTGTGGTCATTATAAAGGAGTAGATGAAAGAGTCCGAGAGCACTTTATTACCAGAGAAATATCTATCGGAGACTTTGTTCTTTCTGGTGGAGAATTGGCTGCTGCATTGATAGTTGATTCTATCGGCAGATTATTGCCAGGCGTATTGGGTGATGAAAGCTCAGCATTGCTAGATTCGTTTCAAGATGATATGTTAGCACCACCGATATACACGCGCCCCTCTGAATATAAAGGATGGGAAGTACCACCAATCTTACTTTCTGGAAATGATAAAGCAATCGATGACTGGAGGAATGATGAAGCCTATAAACGGACGAAGGATAGAAGGCCAGACTTAATTGATAGGCATGGTTAGGACTTAGATATAAATCAGTTCTGAAAAACAAGCAATTTAGCGATTTCGCAAAATTATAATAATGATAAAGACAGATATACTCATAATAGGTGCTGGGCCAGTTGGCCTATTCACAGTTTTCGAAGCTGGACTGCTTAAGCTAAAGTGTCATTTGGTGGACGCATTGGCTCAACCAGGTGGACAATTGACGGAAATATATCCGAAGAAACCTATCTATGATATTCCTGGATATCCGTCTGTGATGGCAGGTGAGTTGATTGATAATTTGATGGAACAGATCGCTCCATTCAAACCTGGATTTACGCTAGGTGAAAGAGCGGAATCGATTGAGAAATTAGAAGATGACTCTTACAAGTTAACGACAAATAGAGGAACAGAAATAAATGCACCAGTCATTGCAATTGCTGGAGGTTTAGGATGTTTCGAGCCCAGAAAGCCGCCTATTTCTAATATTGCAGATTTCGAAGATAATGGGGTAGAGTATATCATACGGGATCCTGAATTGTACAGAAATAAGAAGATATTGATTGCTGGTGGAGGAGACTCTGCGCTGGATTGGACGATTTTATTGTCTGATGTAGCCAAGGAAGTTACACTAGTGCACAGAAGAACATCATTCCGTGGTGCGCTGGATTCTGTAGATAAAGTCATGGAAATGGCCCAGTCAGGTAAGATCAATCTTATCACAGAAGCACAAGTTGTGGGTTTGAATGGTGGAGACAAATTAGACTCTGTTGTTATAAAGGACAAAGAGAAAAACGAAAAGCCAGTAGAGGTAGATCATTTTATTCCATTGTTTGGATTGTCACCTAAGTTAGGTCCAATCGGAGAATGGGGATTGAATATTACCAAGAATGCTATTGAAGTAGATACAAAAGACTATTCTACTAATGTGCCTGGAATATATGCAATCGGGGATATCAATACTTACGAAGGCAAGTTAAAGTTGATTCTTTGTGGTTTTCATGAAGGGACTATGATGGTGCAATCAGCATTCAAAAGAATCTATCCAGATGCCAAGTTAAGTTTCAAATACACCACTGTAGCTGGAGTTAATGGATTTGATTAAATAAGCAAACGATTATAGCGATTATACAATTTGAATTAATGGACGATATTATAAAAATAAAAGTTATTGATCGTGAAGATGTAATTCACGAACTAGAGGCTCCAACTGATATGGCTATGAATCTCATGGAGGTTTGTCGTTCGTATGAATTGCCTGTAGAAGGTACTTGCGGTGGCATGGCATTGTGTGCTTCCTGCCATTGTTATATTATGAGTGATCATGAATTAAAAGAAGCTTCTGATGATGAAGAAGATATGCTAGATCAAGCGTTCTTCGTTGAGGACAATTCCAGATTAGGTTGTCAAATCAGAATGTCCAATGACCTAGAAGGACTAACAGTAAAACTAGCTCCAGTCGACTAAACATATACAACATTAAAGATCATTGAGCGCTTGCGATCGGTGAGCTGATTTTCTATATTTTATTTTAAAAATCACTTCGAATTCCAATGCCCAAAGTAAAATATCAATCTTTAGATAATATAACCTATCAGAAGGGTTGGGACTTGCAAACTGAGCTGCATAATGTGCTCAAGTCAAATAAGCTCGAATGGCGGGATCTGCCAGAAGAAGAGAGAGCCAAGAAATCACAAATCCATCAGCTTCTATTTTGCCAACACAATCACGTATACACACTAGGAAAAAGTGGTTCT
>CALKXE010000020.1 GCA_938003955.1 uncultured Saprospiraceae bacterium
ATTAATTTGTTAACTCCAAATGAGGCTCATAAACAAAGAAAAATAAAGCTTAAAACATGGAAACAAAAAACCTATACCAATTTAATGGTATAGGTTAGTATATTTGAAATATTATCAGTCAACCTTTTTCAGGACTTGACATCTAAAAGAAAATATGATATTCACCTCACTATTTGTCGTCTTTGATCGTACTATCTTAAGTATTAATTTAAAGCCTAACAACAAATTGTTAACTTGGTGTTCGTTAAAAAATAAACTAAATGATTAGATCAATATTCGCCTGTTTACTACTTATTACTTTTTTCTGTAGCAATGCTCAAGTTCTTACAGAGTCAAATCTTCCAATTATAGTTATTGAGTCACAAAGCTCAATCAATGCTGATAGTAAAGTAGATGCTACAATGAAAATCTACTTCAAAGAAGACGGGTCAATCAACAAACTTACTGATGTACCAGAAGATTTTGATGGTAATATCGGAATCAAACAAAGAGGGCAAACTTCGCTTTTCCTTTTTGACAAAAAAGGATTCAGCTTAGAAACTCGAGACGAATTAGGTGAAGAGGATGCCGCAGGAATCATGGGAATGCCGAAAGAGGTGGATTGGATATTGCACGGACCATACAGCGACAAGTCTCTAATGAGAAATGCTCTAATGTACACCCTAGCCGACTCGATAACGCCCTATGCTCCTAGAGTTCAGATGGCCGAAATAATGATAAATAATGAATATCAAGGTGTATATCTATTCACAGAAAAAATAAAAAGAGACGGAGATAGAGTTGACATTGCTAAACTAAACGATGATGAAATCTCAGGAGACGACCTTACTGGAGGATATATATTAAAGTTCGACAAAGCCGATACTGAAGAAGTAGGTTGGGCATCTCCTTATTCGGTAAGTGCGACACAACCAGCAAATTTTGTCCATGTATACCCAGAATGGGATGACATCGTACCAGAACAAAAAACCTATATCCAAAATTGGATGACAGATTTTGAAAATCTATTATCCGGACCAGACTATACGGACGATCTTATTGGGTATAGAAAAAGTATAAATACTGAATCTTTTATCGACTTTATGCTACTTAATGAAATGTCTAGAAATGTAGATGGTTACCGATTAAGTACTTATATGTTCAAGGATAAGGACTCTAATGATGACGAACTACACATGGGGCCTGTTTGGGATTATAATCTAGCCTTTGGAAATGCAAACTACTGTGACGGTAGCCGAACTGATGGATGGGCATATGATTTTAATGATATTTGTTCTGATGATATGTATCAAGTTCATTTTTGGTGGAAGAGACTACTATCTGATCCGACATTCGCTGAAGATCTTGCAGACAAATGGATGAAGCTCCGAAACGGTAAATTCTCTAATTCTAACATAAATGCTTTGATTGATGATTTCGAAGCACAATTAGCAATACCACAAGTAAGAAATTTCCAGAAATGGGATGTTCTTGGCACTGAAATATGGCCAAATGCGTTTGTTGGAGCCACTTATGCGTCAGAAGTAGACTATCTAAGAAATTGGTTAATGGACCGAATGGCATGGATGGATAATGAATTTGATATTGAACTTTCAGCACAAGAATTAGATACGAATGATATAATAATCAGTCCTAATCCAGTGTATGATATATTGACTATTAGTGGAGATTCATACAATAGCTCAGATCAAGTATCGATCTATGACTTAGCCGGACAATTAATAAATGTATCAGTGAATAATGCTTCGAAAAGTATTAATGTAAGCAATCTTAATTCTGGGATGTACATAATCCAAATTTCTAACGGAATCAATCAGACTTCAAGGAGATTTATAAAAATGTAACTTTAATAGTGATTGAATTCTTAATATCCGTACTTTTGGCAGACTAAATCAAAATCCTAGAAATGTCTAAAAAATTATCTATCGTAATACCAGCATATAATGAAGGTAGAACCATACATCAGATTCTGGATAGGATTCAAGCAGTAGAACTAATAGGAGGATTAGACAAGGAATTGATAATTGTAAATGATTTTTCTACAGATAATACTGAAGAAGCAATTATAAATTACCAAAAATCAAACCCAACTCTTCCTATTACTTACTATAAACACGAAAAGAATAAAGGTAAAGGTGCCGCATTACATACCGGTATTGACAAAGCAACTGGAGACTTTATTGTAATCCAAGATGCAGACCTTGAATACGATCCACAAGAATATAATATACTACTTCAACCAATCCTAGATGATTTTGCGGATGTAGTCTATGGCTCTAGGTTCATGGGTGGAAAACCACACAGAATCCTATTTTTCTGGCATTCTATCGGTAACAAAATGCTTACCGCTGCCTCTAATGCATTTACCAACCTTAACCTCACAGACATGGAAACTTGTTATAAGATGTGGAGATCAGAATTGGTAAAATCAGTAAACCTAAAAGAACAAAGATTCGGTTTTGAGCCAGAAGTTACCGCCAAAGTATCAAGACTACCAAAAGTAAGAATTTATGAGGTAGGTATCAGCTACTACGGTCGTACTTACGAAGAAGGAAAAAAGATCAACTGGAAAGATGGCGTAAGTGCTATTTACTGCATTTTGAAATATAATATCTGGAGTAAAAAGTAAGGCTAGATCTTTGGTGTGTAGGAATATTTACTCTTCTAATACCAATTGTGTCTCTATTTGCCGCATAAAAATATTGGTAAATGCCGATACATATTGAATGTTGCAGACGAACGTATGCGGCAAATTCAAGAGGAATCGGTATAACATATTATAGATGGGCTGTAAACCTTTTGTGAAATTCATTAATCTAAGCTAATGTGCCATTGTCCGATCCCCACGGGATCGATAATATAGGGGCCTTCATTTTTCTAACATAGTCTGACTACGCTGTAGTCAATGTTCAGGATTCTATAATAATTTGGCCCTCCCTCTGAAGTCAATGCCCATCAAACAACTTATAGCCTAAAATAAAAGATAAAAAGGACTTCAGAGAAGTCCAACTACGTTAGAAAAATCCAATTCTAATATGTGGCGACTTCAGAGAAGTCGGACTTTACATCTCAAATTAGACATAATTTTAACCCAAAAATTCAAACAAGTATTCCTTCTTAAATTCAATATCATAAGCTTTAAGAAAACTTAGATACTCCTCCTTGAATGTGGTTTTAGAATGATGTTCCTCTTGATTCCTTATGTATTCAATAATTGTAGGCTTTTCTCTATACCCATGTGTAAAAACGCCATAACCCGATTGCCATTCAAATTTAAAATTGCTTAGTCTCTCATCCTTTATAAACTTTGCGGATGACTTTTTAATCTCTCTAACCAAATCCTCAATGAGCTCCTTACCATTATAATCAAAGAAAATATGTACATGATCATGGTGCCCATTAACCGCTAGAGAATAATGCCCCCTTGCATTTAGCCCACCAGCAATATATTTAAAAACTCTATTCCTCCATCTTGAATCGAGTAGAGCTTCTCTTCTTTTAACAGCGAATACAATTTGGACATACATTTTTCGATATACATGGCCATGTTATGTGTTTTATCTAAAGATACAAATTTTCTTATCAGTGAAAGAAGGTAATGTGCCATCGTCCGATCCCCACGGGATCGATAATATAGGAGGCCTTCATTTTTTCTAACATAGTCTGACTACGCTGTAATCAATGTTCAGGATTCTATAATAATTTAGATGTACATTTTTGGATATGCATTGGCCATGTTATGTGTTTTATCTAAAGGTACAAATTTGCCTATCAGTGAAAAATAATGTGCCATTGTCCAATCTAATATAGGGGCCTTCATTTTTCTAACATAGTCTGACTAAGCTGTAGTCAATGTTCAGGATTCTATAGTAATTTGGCCCTTCCTTCTGAAGTCAATGCCCATCAAACAACTTATAGCCTGAAATAAAAGATAAAAAGGACTTCAGAGAAGTCCAACTACGTTAGAAAAATCCAATTCTAATATGTGGCGACTTCAGAGAAGTCGGACCTTAACATAACTTATTTGTCAAACTAACACTACTATTCCATAGCTACTTTTTTAACCATTTTGCAGGATCCAGCTTCACCTTCCCTTTCCAAAATTCAAAGTGCAACTCTGGAGAATTTTCATCCGCTAATCTTCCTATCAATTGGCCCGTTTCGATTGTTTCATCTTTTTTGACCGAGATATAGTCCAACTTTGAATACACGCTGTAATATTCTGAACCATGTTTAATGATGATCATGTTTCCATAACCCGCGATAGTAGTGACACTGATTACTTTACCTGCTGCTGCAGCAGTTACAGGTGCAGATTTCTTACAAGCTATGTCAATTCCATTATTATTGATTCTCACGTTCTTGATCGTTGGGTGCGGTTGGTTTCCGAATCTTCCAGATATGAAACCTCTTGCAGGCCAAGCAAGCTTTTTATTTTTAATATCAGCGGATACAGTAACTGTTTCAGTAGTCTTTGATAATTCCGCCAATATAATGCGCTCGATTTCTAAATTTAGTTTTTCTCTTTGCTGTTTCTTTTTGCTAAGATCTTTCTTCAATCCGGACTCTTCTTTTTTCAACTTAGATAAGATTTCATCCTTTTTTTTCTGATCTTTTTCTAGTTTTTTATAGCTCTTTTTTTCGTCGACCAGCAGTTTCTGGATATACGTTTTTTCTTCTTTTACAGAATTTGTTTTATCGTTTATTTTTCCTTTCTGAGAAAGAACCTGATCTGTTTTTTGAACAGCATAAGCTTCAAATTGCTTACTATATCTCCATCTTAAAAATGCATCATTGACAGTAGATGCAGAGAATACATATGCCCATTTATTTCCAGCCAGCTCCCTAAGATACATGCTTCGTGCTAAGTCCTGATACTGATCATCAATCTGAATAATATCGTCATCGAGTGAGACGATTTTGTCTTCATTATTAGCAATAGTATTATCCGCTTTATTAAGTTGTTTTTGAATATTTTTAATCAGTTTTTGCCGATTTTTTATTTGGTTTTCGATTGCCTTAAGGTCACTGAGTGTAGCTTTTTTATTGGAAGAAGTTTTCTCTAAATTTTTAGAAGTCTGTTCTATTTGTTCTATGATTTTATTTCGTTCGTCTTCGAGTTGAGATCGACTCTGACCAGACAAAACGGTTGCCGTCAAAATAAGTGAAAAACACAATACGATTTTAATTAATTCTCTCATAGCGGCTTGATATTGAGAATCTAGTTTTTTTAGGAATATTAATTTCTATTTTTTTAACTTTCATGAAAATTTCAGCATCTCCACTTTCATTATAGGGCATCGCATAGTGCCTATAAAAAGCGACTTTCTCACCACTATCAATAGTTCTATAATCACTATAGTCAATATTTATTTCTCGTCCTCTATAGTCTACCATTTTCACTTTGTCCAATTCGAGATCATACCCATTCACCCAATACTTAAGCTGGAGATCTTGGTCTGATGCTTTTACAACATAGTGCTCCCCTTCACTTTCAATAGATATAGCATTAGAATCTGGTATAATTATATTACCAAAAATCGCTTGTTGCATATCCATAAAATCAAGAGAGATACCCATCTTAGCAAATGCATCTTCTGTAGAACCTTTCTGATACGTTTTTTCTAACCTATTGGCAGCAATATATGTTTTTGGCGTGACCAGTGTCCTTACCGCCTCAATACCAAGCTTTTTCACAGATGCCCAGATAATACTATCTTTTCTCATCCGGATATATGATTTCCCACTTACCCCTTCATCAGGAGTATCGAGTGTTATACTTGTTTCGCATGCATACCACTCGAAGTCGTAGTTATGATTACTTAGGGCCGTGAGAATTTCAGTTTTCGATCTATCGGGTAGAGGTCCAGTATGTTCTATTACCTTCTTTGTCTTGCAACCAGATATAACTATCACCATTGACAGTAGGAAGACCTTAAAAAACGCTATTTGATTACTCTTCTTAATAATATTCTGGTTTATTTTATCTTAGGTATCATTCCCAAGCATCTATTTTTTAGTATCTATTTTTTGCTGCAACCTTTGGGACTTCACACCTTTGGTCTGTGATTCCATCCAACTTTTTATTGCTTCATCTTTGTCACCTTTTGCAAATTGAATATCTCCTTTTATCTCTAATGCAAGACCATTCTGATTGTTACTCAGCTCCAGAGATTTTACTATGCTTTCATTGGCTTTAGCCATGTCATTACTGGCTAGATATGCACGTCCTAACTCCGCATATATATTGCTTTTATTCGTTACATCTTTACCTGACACGAGCAGTCCCTCCTCTAATAAGTCAGTAGCTTCTTCTATATCATTGGCAAGCGTGTGCGCTCTTCCATAATACATATATGCTGATGGTTTATTGGGAAATAAATCCAACGCATTTATAACCGCTTTCTTCATTTTTACTATATCTCCCGTCTCTGTATACGCTTCTAGCAAGCCTTCCCAAACCAAGTATACATTATCATTTAGTGAGATCGTTTTTTCGTAAGCTTTTGCAGCACCTTTCATATTATTTGCAGACACTAATATGTCTCCTTTGAGTGCGTGCGCTTTGGCTTCGTCGGCGTGTATTGTTGCTATCCTATCAGATAACATTACCAATGCATCCGCCAATTCTTGATCATACTTTTGATTTAGTTGATCAACAAATGGCACCAACTCTAGTATTTTTCTATCAACTGGTATTGTCTGATCTTCAATGATCGGAGTAAGAGATCGTAGATAAGTATTATCATCTCCACCTCCTGATTTAGCTAATGTAAGAGCTCGATTTGCTTCTACATCATTTATATCTATGATCAATATTCTATTATAGATCTCTTGAGCCTTATCTTTCTTTCCTAGTTTGAGGTAATATGCGGCGATGTTATGCAAATATCTTACATCATATGGATTGGCTGAGGATATTTTAATCAGTTCTTCAAGTGCTTCTTCATCGTTGCCTAAGATTTCGTGGATCTCATATTTTCTTCGAGACACGTTTTCAGTGACGCCAATTTTTGCCTCTATGGCATCATAAACCAATATTGCAGCTTTAGAATCATTGGTTTGTAGATAAGCTGTAGCTAACTTATCTGTATATTCTTCATTTGTTGATTGTTTATTTACCAAAGACTTTAGTAGAGGTATCGCTTCATTAAATTTCTCCTGATCCATGCATATTGCCGCATAATTAGCGAGTACGTATTCATTAGAGGGATCATTTTCTTTCGCCTTTTGGGCAAATTTGTGCTCGTTGTATGGGTCTTCTAGATAACTATATACTTTAGACAATTCCATTGCTATAGCGGCATTACCTCTGTCCTCCTTATATAGTTCAGTCAGAATTTCTTGTGCTTTCTCGAATCTACCAATAAGTGTATACTTTTTAGCTTCTACATACTTATCCTGCACAGCGATCTGCGCTTCCGTATATTGAAACGGTTCTTGAGCATTCAAAATAGAGGTGACAAAGACAAAAAACATTACTAACCCTCGCATCATAGAAAATATTAATTAAAGATTTTTTCCGCTTTATATTGTGTAGAAAAACAGAAGCTATCAATAAGACGAAAAAAGGATAGAATAAGTTTCTACCCATATAACTTTAAGACTACCTTATTATTTATTAGCAGCTTCTCTAGCACGTCTTGCTTTGCCAGCAGCAATAAAGCTCCTCACAAAGAAAATCACTGCAATCACTGAAGTAACTGTCATCGCTATTGCTCTGATCTGCTTAACAAGGTCATCTGATCCAAGAGCAGCCATTAGAGGCTTCATTACTATACCTATCAATCCAAGTAAAGTTATTACAACAGCAACGTGTGCTAAGGCTTTGTTCTCATTTTTGATACCTTGCGAAAAAGACAACAACACGATCCCAATAAATACTGGTAATAATGCCGAAGGTGCCTTAGTAGCATAAAATCCCCATCCCCCCATAAAGAGTAACGTTAGAGCGTTTAATAAGTGAGCTTTATATGCATTCATATTTATATTTTTCACAAAGATAGAAATGATTGATAAAGAATTCAGCTATCCACAGTTATTGGTATATTTACAAGTTGTAAATATTAAGGTGTTTATCTAAGACTATTCTAGTTTCTAATCTATAAACCAGCCGTCTACCCTAAGTAATAACCATGATTTACTGGCATTTTTGATGTTTCTAATATATAGATCGTATATTTATCAAACTAATCAATGTCAGTCCCCGACATGAACTATTACAATTCTGCACAAACCCGATTTTCGCATCCTATTTTCTAGATAGCTTACTTTCAATGTTTTAGCTGTCAATATCTATCGAAGACGAATATTAAAACTTAAGACATGAATTCAATAACAACAAAGTCACCGACGCCAAAAAGTCTCATTTATAGTTTAATTTTAGCTATTCTGTTGCCATTCTCTGTGATGGCCAATACAGATATCGTGGGGACTATATGGATAGATATTGATCAAAGCAACACATATAATGGTGAGTCCGGAACCAATGGAGTAATCGTTGAATTAGTTGATTCCGAAAATTTTACTATCATCGCTACTACTGTATCATCAGGAGGGAATTACACATTTCTAAATCAGTTGCCAGGCAAATATTTTCTTCGAATTCCTAACTCACAGTTTTTACCAACAGCTATTCTTAGTGGTTTAAATAGCTGTGCCGGAGCATCTCCAGCAGATGATATGATTGACAATGATGACAATGGCTCTGATACGGATCCATTCCCTATTAGGACAACCTCGTTTTCATTGACTGACGCTGATCCTGCTAATAATGTAAAAATAGAATATATAGATTTTTGCTTTAAAATAAATGATTGCTCGTCTCCAAATATTCTTGCAAAGACTTCATGTGATCAAATATCGGATGTAGACATATTATGTGATATAAACACGCTAGCTTCTTTTTGTGCAGTGATGCCATCAACACCTTCAGGAGGCAATCAACCAAGTCCATTGTGCTCTGGAGCTTCGGATCCTGCGGATAATATCTCTTGGTTTGGCTTTATTGCTTATGGCGGCAACTACACCATAACTATTAGCCCTACTGGCTGTAGCGGCGGAAACATTGGTCTTGCTGGCATTCAAGTAGGTCTTTACCAAGATTGTAGTTTTTCAGAATCTATTTTTTGCAGTGGAGGATGTAACCTTTCACCTATAGATATTCCATCTAGCCTACTTACAGAAGGGGAAACTTATTACCTCTTCATTGATGGGTGTGGCGGAGATGTGTGTTCTTATGAAATCGATATTAACGGAAATCCTATTCCTCCTGATTTAGAACCTGAAAAGGTCTGTGTCAATAATAATGGTGTAGCTCAATGTGACAGTACAGATTATTGCATCGGTGGAGATATTCTTATAGAGGCTACAGGTCTTGGAATCAGTGCAGATTATAATTGGTCAATAACAACAATTACCGGTGGCCCATATTCTGGAAACACTTCACCTACATCTGAAAATGAAATCCTACAACTAACATTTGCTAACGAAGGTAGATATGAAGTTTGTGTTAATTCCATTAATAATGTATGCCAAAACTGGACTGGAAGCGAATGTACAATCATCAATATAACAAACACAATTCCATTTGTTGGTGATGAATTATTCAGTGATCAATTTGTATGTATTGGAGATGAAAATAATTTCGATATTACTAAACTAGAAACCTTTGATCCTAATGGAGATGGAATATCAGGGTGGCAGGGATCATTTGCAGATATCGGCATTGGCGAAAACACAGCTACAGTACTTACTCCAGGTTGCTCATATAGTCAAGCATTCGAATTGGACACATATGACGAACAACCTCCCGTAGATGTATATATAGCAATATGTGGCCAAGATCTACCTATGCAAATAGAAGATATCAATATTACTGAGGCATCATTCGCTGATTCTGATGTCATTTCGTTTGATGCTGTATTGTCACTAACTCCAGATGAAAATGGATGTGATAGTATTATAAATTTCACAATAGAAAAACTAGATATAATTGATGGTTTTATAAATCCACCTGAATGTACTTTTAATAGTGTCATTCTTGATTTTGATTTCAATGCTTCAGAGTCTAGTGGAACCATATACTTAAATTTCAACTGGAAGGATCCATTTGGAAATAACATATTCGATCCACAAGGGAATAATGATCCTACAGATATTGAAATCCCTGTTGGAAATCCTTCAGGCACATATACATTAACTGTAGTCATTACAAAAAATGGTTTTTCTTGTGAATATATCTATCCAGTAAATATAGACTTCTCAAATATCCAACCACCTACACCTACTATGTCTGGTATCACCATGGTATGCAGTGGTGCAAATAGTCAAGCAACTTACACAGCTATGGGAGGCGACCCTTCATTAAATTATATTTGGTCAGTACCTTCAGATGCTACAATCGTTGAAACAAATGGTCCGTTTGGAAATATGATTACAATTGATTGGGCACAATCAAATGGTGGCGATATCACTTTACAAAGTGAAAACCAGTGTGGATTCAGTGAAATGACAAGTCTTTCTATCACAGTTATACCGACTACTTTACCAGATTTCAGCATCGATACAGAAGCTTGTGTAGGGGGAGAATCTACTGTAATATCTACCGGAAATGGCGGAAACATAGTTTCATATTTTTGGGACTTTGACGGTGCACAGGTGATAAGTGGAGGTAGTTTCAATCTTGGTCCCAATGTGCTAACATGGAATACCTCAGGCAGTAAAAATGTTTCGCTTCAGACCACAAATACAAGTGGCTGTGTATCCGAAGCAATCACCAAAACAATAGACGTTCTAGATCCACTGACTGCAACAACTATTATCTGTCAAAGTACGATAAATGATATACTATTTATTTGGGAAGAACAAGCGGGAGTAAGTTATGATGTAGAAATATTCACTGGCCAGACTGGAGTATTTGAGGGTAATAATTCCTATCGCGTTTCAGGATTAAATGGGGGAGCTATCGTAACTCTTGAGTTACTTCAAACTCAAATCAATGGTGTTTGCCAAGATCCGGTTTCTACTTTGATCAGTTGTGAAGCACAAGATTGCCCATTTATATCGATCGCATTATCATCAAACCAGACAACATTCTGTGAAAACGAAGCAGGCGAAACTCAAATTAATGCAATAGTTACCAGTCAAGTCAACGGGAATGGAACATTTTCAGGACCAGGAATAGTAAATTCAAATGGTCTTTTTGATCCTAAAGAAGCAGAAGTAGGTGTCAATACAATTACATATTCTTACACTGATGTAAATGGGTGTTCAGACATCGAAACAATTGAAATGAATGTAATAGGAGCACCAATCGCAACGATTACTGCAAATGATTTAACTGTCTGCAAAGGTGGATTGGTTATTCTCAACTCTACAGGAACACAAGGAATAGACACTTATGATTGGCAGAATTCTGAAGTTTCTATAGAGGCTATAGCAAACCCAACACTTACATTTCAGACTATCGGAATGAAGACTATTTTCTTGACCGTAACAAAAGATGGTTGCGTTTCTGAACAAACATCTATCGATATCGAAGTCGTCGATTCTCCGGTAGCTACATTTACTCTAAGCTCAGATACTATCTGCTTATCCGAAGAAGTCCTCCTTCAGTATACGGGTATAGTAGATGTGAATAATTATGCTTGGAATGCAGGTGTGGGTAATGTAGACAATCTACCGAACCCTAGTGTATCATTTATATTTCCTGGAGAAAAAGTAATTGAGCTCATCGTATCGAATGGTGAATGCATCTCAGACGTATTTACACAGACACTGATAGTAGAGGCTCCATTATCCCCGATCAATATAGCATGTAATCCCAGCAGTGGCATGCTTCAATTTAGTTGGAATGATGTGCAGGGTGCTTCATCATATCTGATCAGTGTAAACGGGAATACACCTATTATGACGACTAACACCAGCTTAGATGTTAACAATTTAGTGAGCGAAGAAGTGGTAGAAATAATAGTTGAGGCTGTTTCTGATGGAAGTTGTCCAAATGTGGTAACTACACTTTCATGTACAGCACTTATCAATGCTGTGTCTGATAATGATCTTGTCCCAATCATCCTATATCCGAATCCTACTAGCAATTTTCTCTTCTTAGAAAATGTGATTAAGACAGACCGATTCTCAATTATCGACGTGAATGGGAGGCAGTTGCAAAATGGAATATATAGTGAAAAAATAGATGTTACAGACTTAGTTACGGGACTATACTTTATCAAAATATCCGACGAAAAAGAGGAAGAAACCCAAGTATTAAGATTTATAAAAGAATAATCCAGCTCAAAAGAAGAAGCGGTGATACTAAAAAGGGAGTGGTAAATTTACCACTCCCTTTTTAGTATCAAATAAAATTCAATTGCGCTTTAGAAATAATCATCGCTAACTTATTTCATACCAATTGCTAAAAAACTCAATTCTTAATTAATTCCATTCGGTGTTCCTTGGTAATCTCCTGGAAACAAAATATAGTATTCGTTAAGATAAAGTTCATTTTCGATGTGGTAATGATAATGTTCTTCACTACAGTGTTGAGTTCTACTTGTGTGTCCTCCTGAAGCATCTAAATCCGTAGGGTATGTTCCCGTAGATTGGCACTTTCTCCCGTAAATAAAGAATCCGTCTGACATCACTCCTATCAAGTTCTGATCGTCCTCTGACCAAGCTACAGGCTCAAGGTGATAGTGGTATGATTGAGGTCCAGTATGTGCTCCATTACAGTCCAATGATCCCACAGCATTATCGAGAGGTACATTAGGACCTTCCTCATCGTTATATATAACTGACCCGCTTCTTGCTATACCTATCGCTCCCAATCCTGTCGAAGACGAATTTGCAGCTAATGCCGGTTCTATAGGAATAGTCAAAGAAAATGATCCATTAAAGTTATCTATATCGCCTGGAGACATTTGAGCTTCTGTTGTACACACAGGATCAATATTCAATGGATTAGTATCCGCCCAATATGGTGAAGTGTGATCTGGAAGTCCGTTTGTTTCTATTACCACATTATTTCCACTCACATATATAGTAACATTGCTAGAATTAAATTCGCTAAATGCAGGGTGCAATCCACCATAACAATCTTCGCCCGGCTTTAACGAACCACTGATAGGCAAGTTCTCACAATAAGTACCATTCCCTTTCATCTCATCTATTGACCACGTTCCTGTACCGTTATTAGTCAACGTAATCCCATCTTCTATTACTAGACTACTTTCTGATCCAAAAGTATAATTAGCACTGTTTCCACTGCTTACAACACAATTAGAAGCAATTGTTATTGTCCCAGTAATCGCTCCACCATCATCAGCTGGAACGCAACCTTCGGACCAATTACTCGACGTACCCCAATCCGTACTGGTAGATCCTGTGAATGTATTATCGCCAGGGCAAGCCAACACTGTAGCCTGCTCTTCAAATGATATGGATGTCGCTAATAAACACACTAATGATATAATTACCTGTTTCATACTACTTAAGTTTATTTGTTAAATTATTACTTGTTAATTATCAACCTTTCTGTTATACTTTGAACTCCTTTTGTTCGAATAAAGTAAACTCCAGAAGGGAGGCTTGATAAATCATAAGTAGTGTTCTGTTCATTTATATTTAGTAATTCCTTTCCCATATTATTGTATACAGAAATTCCAAATTGAGTTTCATTAAAGTTCACAACTCCAGAAGTAGGGTTTGGAAAAAGAGAAATTTCTTTATTTTGATTCATGTATATCGAAACAACATCAGAATATTCATACTGCCCGTTCAAGTCGACTTGCTGCAGACGGTAATAAAGTCTTCCGTTTTGATCAGACTTATGAGCATAGTTATATTCATTATATACGTTACTTTGTTCTTTTGATATCACTTTTCCTATTGACGAATATAGCGTACCATCAGTACTAACCTCCACAGAAAAGTAATCATTATTGATTTCAGTTGCTGTAATCCATCTCAATGTATTGACCCCATTATCTGGCTCAACACCGAAAGAGATGTAAAAAACAGGTAATACAACTGATGGCCCATATATCGTCACTTTACCTGGTGTTAAGACACCATAATCTATTAGCCACCCTTGACTTATCATTTCATCTGGCCAGTTAATCGTAGAGAAAGCTCCTGATAATACTCCATCATAAGATAAGATCTCAAATTCGCCAGTAAGCTCTGTTGTGTAACCACTTAGAAGAATATCTAATGTTCCACTTAGTGTAAGATCTCCTCCTACCTCAATCTGATCGTGTCCTGATCCTGCACCTGTTTCATCTTTTATTTCTACTTCGTAGCTTGTCGAAGCAGTCATTGATAAGTCGTCACATACAATAAGTTGTCCTGTCTGTGCAGTGATAAAATTTATTTTCAGCAATAGACATAAACTGAGAAAAATAACCGTTTGTATTTGTTTTTTCATAACTATAGATTTGTTGAAAATATTGCTTTGTCTTTTAGACATCTAAAAGGGATTTTTCCTTCGAATCGAGGCAATATTTATACATAGGCATTTGTAGCTAATACAATTATTAGCTTCGAAACAAATATATTTTCAATGAAAAAAAACAGATGATAAGTGCCAAAGAGTGACAACATCATGTATGACTTATCCCAATACTCTTAGACTATTTAACACTATAGATTAACAGTGCTTTGACAATGATAAAAACCTTATATAAATTAAGTCACATACCGATACTCGAAAAACAACAAATTTACCCCTAGGTCACTAAGACTGACCTAACTATTCCTTAGTGAAGACTTTAATCCTATTTGAGTTAAGGTATTTCTGATACAGATTTTGCTCAATATTATCCAGTAGCTGTTTCTTCCTTTGATGGATGATCAACTTCCTGATGCTCTCTTTTACATAAGATAAAGGTGCTGTTTCATTTTGGTCTAAGACCTCTGTGATTTTTACAAAATGCTCAAAATTATCATGATTTTTTTGCAAATAACCTTTCTTTTTTAAGTCCGAGGATTTAAATGAATTATGAGGAAGAAACGATAGAAATTCATCTACCCTAAACCATACTTGATCGTTATCCATTCTAGTTTCTGCGTGTTCTTCTAGATATGAATTAATAGCAAGTGAATCGTTTTTCTTCCAATTCTTATAGAATTTTTCCATTCTAGAGGCGTCTTCTGGTATGGATGCCACCCTTCCTCTACAAATTCTATTTTTAAGTTGATACTGATCTTTATTTGCCTCGTAATACGCTATTTCTTGTTCGCTTGTAACTGTAGTATCCAGTTCTTTTTCTACAAGAACTTGCCTATAATTATGCAACATCAAAGACGATTTGTAGTCCTCTACAAGCTTATTTATATCAATGTTTTCTGGAAAATTAATCTCAGCTTCCGAAAGTACTACATTCCTCTTGATCCAAGATTCTATATATGCGTTTAGCTGATTAAGACTATCAGATGGTGTATTCGCAGATAGCATATCTTTAACCTCAGATAGATACATATTCCTGCCTTCTACGGTTGCTAGTATGATATCGTCCTGAGATACTGTATTTCCTTCTTTATACAGTTTCCCAAAACCATCACACCCCACCAAAACAGTAGCTAGTAACACCAACACAAATATGGAATATCGATCTGTCAATTCTATTTTTTTAGCGCCTTATAAACCGCGTCATTTAACTTTACTGGATACTTCTTTTTTAAAGCTGTAATCCACTGACTCTCTAATTGATCTTGATAATCTGCTACAACATATCCTCTAGCTTCTTTAAGAGACTTTCTACGTGAAGGACTTATCTTTACTACTTTTTTGAAAAGCGTCTTTTTGTTGTTTTTATCGTATACCGGCTGAGAAATTGACTTTTTCTTAAAGTCTAAACCCACAAGTTCTTTACTTCCAGGTTCTACAGAAGTTTCTGTATATTCTAGCATCTGTACGCCATTCTTATTGAATCGTTTAAGTGTTTTTTCACTATCGTGCTTCTTTGCACATTTCATGATTTTCTTCACCTGCTTTTCATCATTTGTATTTACTATATACTTACCTATTGTAGCTTGCTCTTCGAATATATATTTACTCTTATTTTGCTCATAGAAATTATATAGTCCTACTGTATCTGAGTTGGCTTTATCCCAAACATTTATTTTAGTAGCTTCGAATAATAAAATACCTTCTTGATACTCACGCATTAGTGATTTGAATTCTGGATATTTATTTTCAAGGTTTGCTTGCTCGAAAGCGTATGCTTTTTCTTTTACAAATTCTTCATAAAGGTCTTCTACTGCCTCATTGAGAGGTTTTGATTTGTCGAATTGACTTCTCAGTCTAGTTTGTTTTTTAGCATAATTCGCAAAATCTCTGATACTTTCATCTTGATTCGGACCAAAAGAAAGAAGAATATCATCTCCTATAGAACTTGCTGGTTGCCATTTATATGAATAGAATGACTCATCTAGCGTTTTTGTAAATCTTGCAAGTGTATTCTTTTTCTCTCTAAATTGACTTGTCTTTTTTACCTTTTCGATCATCGCTTTTTGAGCACTTTCATATCTATCATATCTTACGATCTTATCTTTGAACTGTAATTTGATCTCAGCAAGTGTCTGCGGCTCTGGTGTTCCTATCTTTTTAATAATATGGTATCCTACAGATGTCAAAACAGGAGCTGTAATGTCTCCTGCATTTTTAAGACCAAATGCTGCATTTTCGAATTGTGAATCATAAACCGCTATACCAAATGCAGGTAATACTCCTCCTTTATTTTTCGTCGTCTTATCATCAGAGTGTTCACTTGCTAATTTTTCGAAACTAGCCCCAGATTGCAATGCAACGTATATACTATCCATTGACTTTTTCGCAGCATTAATATTCCCCTTTTTGATTTTGTCTACTTTTTTGAAAATATGAGACACCTCTATTTTACCTCTAGCTTCTCTCTTGCCTGTCACTTTTACGATATGGAAACCCAACTTAGTTTCTATAGGATCAGATACTTCATTAACATCAAGATTATACATTACATTCTCCAATTCGTAGAATCCATCAGGAAGGCTTGCTGTTATAAACCCTAAGTCACCACCCCTGTCTTTAGTGTTTTTATCATCAGAATAACTCTTAGCTAATTCCTCAAATGTTTTACCTTCAGTAAGCTGTTGTTTAAAATTTAATAGCTTCTTTCTTGCGTTCTCTTTGAGATTGTTAGCACCTCTAGCATTGACTTTCACAAGAATATGGCTTACTCGAACATCTTGCTTTTTACGTTCTACGATCTCCTCCATCAACTTGTCCATCACTTCTCGGTCTGTCAAGAATGAATTGGCCAGCTGTGTTCTATAACCATCAAGTTCCTGCTGTAGAGATACAATTGTATCCAGTTTCATATCACGCGCTTTCGCTACCTTCAATTTAAACTTTGTGTACAGGTCTACATATTCTTCAAGGCTCTCCTTACTATAGTCAGCAGTCTTACCGTTATTTTTCTCGTAGATATATCTGAATTCTCCAACTGTGACCTTATCATCACCTACAGTCATGAGTACATCACTATCTGATTGGGCTTGGACATTTACTATTAGTATAGTCGCTAGTGCTGTCAATATGAGTTGCTTCAACATTATTGGTTATGTTTTTTTTAAATTAAAGTGCAAAAATAACAAATTGTTTTGTTGTTCTTTGATTAAGGAATGGTTCATAAATAAAAGAACATTAGTCCACTTTATATTATTCCAATCCTAACCATTAGTTCAAACGTCGTGCCTAAGTGCTTTCATTGTATTTTTTACTCAAAATTTTCGATGAAATTTACCCAAAAAGTGATCTAAGCTTTAACATTGATGTGATCATCTTCAGATTACGCTATTATTTTTGGACCTGCAGAATTAAATGTAGTGCTGAGCGAATCTTTCAGATTACGCTATGTACCTTCGCCTCCAAAATATTAAAGCTGAATTCTGAATGGATCAAAAAAGAGTAATTACAAAATATATAGGTGCTAAACCAGGTCCCCTCCTTATCGTTTTTGGAGGTATGCATGGCAATGAACCTGCAGGAATCAGAGCCATAGAAATGATGGCCAAAATGCTCGATGTAGAACCGATCACTAATCCAGATTTCGAATATAGAGGATCATTCCTAGGGCTCGTCGGAAATCTAAAAGCACACAGAGAGAATAAAAGGTTCGTAAATTCGGACTTGAATCGCTCTTTTACTGCCGAAAATCTAAAAATCGTAAACGAATCAGATGAAAGTGAACTTCAAAACGAATTACTCGAAATAAAACAAATACTGAAAGAAGTACACCTAGCAATCCATGAAATAAAACCGGAAAAAGTCGTTGTCTTAGATCTACACACTACTTCTTCTTTTGGTGGCATTTTTTCTATTGTGACTGATAATGCAGAAAGCCTAAAAATAGCTATCGAGTTACATGCCCCCGTCATTACAGGAATGTTAGATGGTATAAAAGGAACAACCTTACATTATTTTATAGAAGAAAACTTCGGCGTCCCTATGGTGCCCGTAACTTTTGAGTCAGGTCAACACAATGAACAGTTGTCAGTGAATCGGGCGATAGCAGGTATTACTAATTGTATGAGAACAATCGGTAGCGTATCTCCAGAACATGTAGAAAACCAGCATGACAATTTACTAATAGAACATAGCAGAGACCTCCCTAAAGTATCTAGGCTAATCTCAAAACATCATATTGCTGATGGAGATAACTTCAAAATGCTGCCAAATTACAAGAACTTCCAACGGATCAAAGAAGGAGAAGTACTTGCCCAAGACGTCAATGGAAACATCTCAGCCTCTGATGATAGTCTCATCCTAATGCCATTGTACCAAAAGCAAGGTGAAGACGGCTTTTTTTTGATTCAAAAGCTAGACTATTAGTTTAAAATCGACCATTAATAATATAGTTTTCATCGTTCATTCCACAATTCTCCCTCTATTCTTTTCTAAGAAGAATATTTCTTTCCTTTTTTAATTTTTTTATCAATT
>CALKXE010000021.1 GCA_938003955.1 uncultured Saprospiraceae bacterium
TTCATATGGAGAAGTATCATAAAACCAATTTTCTGGATCTTCAAATATATTTTTCGGGAGGTCTTTATTTGTGTAGAAATTTATCTTAAAACTTTCTAAATCTACATACTTGTTTATATCCTGATTATAATTTTCAAGCATTCTATGAACGATCAACATCCCATGTGTACTCTCGTTGGCAAAATGCAATGCACTGTTTAGTGCTTCTACTTTCGCTCTCTTCTTCATTACACTTTGAGCAGATACAGCTAGCGACCCCATCGAAAGAATCAATGTAACGAATAGTATCTTTTTGAAGCTCATTGTGTTAAAGTAAATTTGTAATATAATAGCAAGACGTAGATCAAGCCCGATAAGTTCTACATAATACGCTAAAGTAAGCAAAGGGTCATAGATAGAGCTTATATATTTTGTTTTTTATAATATGAAGGTGTCGTTGCGACTTTTTTAGTCGTAGTTCTATAGTTCGTTTGATTATTGTTCGCAAACAAAAGAGAGAGATGTTACACTAGACTTACCTTTTTACTATTCCGCGTTAATTAGCAACATTCAGATATTACTAAAAACATTAGCTTTGCCAACAGTCACAAATCTAAAAGTGAAACACTAGAATGTCTGAAAGTCTAAAAGTCGAGTCAAATAAAGGAAAACTATACATGATGCCTTGTCCTATAGTGGACGAACATATAGATTCTTTATCCTTAGAAGCAATAGAAAGAATTCGCCTCACCAAATACTTTGTAGTAGAGCGAGCTCGAACAGCACGTCGATTTATAAAGATAGCGGATCATCCGTTGGCTATTTCCGATCTAATTATTTTCGAATTAGATAAAAATGCACCAGAAAATGGACTAGACGATTTCTTGGAAATTCTAAAAAAGGGAACTGATGTGGGTGTATTTTCAGAAGCAGGTTGTCCTGGAATAGCAGATCCTGGTCACCTAGCCGTTTCCTATTGTCATGAGAATGATATAGATGTAGTGCCTCTAGTCGGTCCATCATCTATATTGTTAGGATTGATTTCTTCTGGAATGAATGGTCAGAACTTTGCATTCAATGGTTATTTGCCCAATAAGTCACCTCAATTGATCCAGAAATTAAGAGCATTAGAGCAATTGGTCATGAGAACAAATCAAACTCAAATATTCATGGAAGCGCCATATCGTAATGAATTTATGTTGGAGCATTGTATGAAGACTTTTTCTCCTAAACTAAGGCTTTGCGTGGCTTGTGATATTAATGGACCAAACCAATATATAAAAACCAAAACCATCAAAAATTGGAAAGGGACGCAATGGAAGCAATTCCATAAACGTCCCTCTATATTTTTAATAGGAAAGTAAAAATTAATCTACCAAGTGCTCTTGTGCGGCTTGTAAAATTTCTTCTGATTCACCTTCTGTGTTAGCAATAAATGCTATTATTTCTATATGCTCCGGATTCCATAAGCCCGTACCGTCATCAGGAATAGTGTATGTATATGTCTTAGTTTGCGCTTGATCTTTTGTAAATTGACTAGCAAATGAATCACCATCGAAGTTCGTGATTACATCTCTCAATACATGATTGTGCTCGTATTCTTCAATTATATTACCTACATCATCTTGTGCATCAATAATATCACTTTCTGTAAGCATTATTGACACTTTAAATTCACCAGATATGTTTTCAAGTGGTAATGCAGCAACTGTCACATCCAGAACTCTTGTAATTGGATCAAAAGTTTTAACAATAGTTACTTCCATAACTTGCGGCTTCTCTAATTCTCGCTCTACATAAGTCTGCCATTGACCACTAGCTGGATGACCCCATAATCCTTCTGCTTCTAACTCTTGAAATCGTTCTCTATTAAAATATGCTGATGGTTTACCTAGCCAATCTTTGAGAAATATTTCTAAATCGGCTGCATCCTCGTTTCTGAAGTCATATTTACTTTCATCGAGTGGCTTTGCAAGGTCTATCCCATGGATAGCTACTATCACAACATTGTCGGGATACAAAGCTTGGATCGACTCTAATCTCGCAGAACCTGTAGGGCAGTTAGGACATCTTACTCCTGTCAACTCTTCTACATAAACTACTTTACCTGAATCTATAGGTTCGAATTCAGGAATTATTACCATTTTTTCTTCACAAGAAATCATCATGAAGACGACTGCCAATAGATAGATTATATTTTTCATCAGTTATGATTTTAATTTTTTTAAAAATTAGATGACATAGAGAATTTCACTCCACTAAATGCAGGTTCTAGTCGGCATATACCACCAGAACAGACGATTCCTTCCACTTGCTTAACGTATCGAAGTTGGAATCTATTTGCTTTGTTTACATACACAACTCCCAATGTCGGATATACTATATTAAGACTCTCCCCTGTTTCTGGATCTTGTGGAGATTTCTTTGATGGTGTGATATTGTACATCATTGATGCTTCGAATATCCAGTGAGGTGCTAGTCCAACTTCTGCCAATGCAAAGAACCAACTACCAAAATCTTCTTTTGTGCTCATGTATTGAGTTTCAAATCGGATTGATTTTTTTCTTGAAAACTTATACAAGAAATCTAAGTAAGGTGTAACTGTACTTACTAATGGTACTTCTGGTTTCACCTCATATACTTCTTGATTGTATTTCTGAATTTGTAGACCTCCTGTTAATTGCCATTTTCTCTTGTATTTGTATACAACTTCACCTAACATTTCTCTATAAAGTAGATCTCCATCAAGTGTCGTAATATTAGAGTAATTTGCTAACCCACTAATCTTCTTAGTAAATCTATACCTTACATCTGCCTGATAAGCTAACTCACTCAATACCTGTGTTGCTGGAGCATACCTTGCTGTCATTCTGTAGGTATTAAATCTATTCATTGGTGGAATATAATTGACTAGTCCACGATTAAGGCTTAAATTAGGATCCGATCTAAAATCGAAATTTTCAGTCCTTTTACCTTCTAGTGTCACACCTAATTTCCCTTTTGCAAAAGACAAGCTTGAATAAATAATTGATCCTGGATCTTTTCTAAACTTACCAAAAGTTACAACTCCAGATGGCTCTGTTCTTGGTTCTGTAGGGTCAAAAGAAGCCTCTGCTGACTTATATGCCCCCTCCACATACCATGTGATGTTTTTATAAGAAAGTGTATTGAAAATACTTGTCAAATAAGTATTGTATACTGGCTTAATTCTTTCGTCATCTATGTAGGTCTTTACGTTATCGATAATTAGATTCATCGTTTCATCATTAAGTGTCCTGTTGACAAAACCAATTCCCGGGCTCAGACTTATTGGACTTTCTTCCGAACCAAGGGATAGATACCCTTCGATAGAACCTCCTTTTATAATACCAGCATTTTCTCCAAACAGAAATTTCTGTTTACCACTGAATCCCTTGATCTTCCAATCCTCAGAAAGGTCGTAAGTTACTTTTGCCCCAAGTAATGAATTATCAATCAATAATGGTCTTGATTCCCAAGCTCTATAAATAATACCACTACCAATCTGATCATATATATAACCTACTTCTACATTAAATTTATTGATCTGTTTATTAATAAACCATCTACCTATACCTTGATCAGTGTATGAACTCGTTGGATTAAGCAAGTTAGAATTATTAAACATATCAAATCGAACTCCCATATTGAACCCCTTGACACTATAGTTCAGATTAAGCCACGCCTCTCCACCGGTAAGTTGTCTGTCATATTGTGGTGTATTGTTAGCATTGATAAGAGAATCCCTTAAAAACACATTGAAGTTTGATTCAAAATTACCAGAAAAGACTCCTTGATCTTGCGCTGACATTTGACTTACACATCCCAATACAAGCAATCCCCAAATTGCTTTTCGAATGAATTTTATCATTTTGTTTTTTTAGTTTAGTTAGTTAGGCCAATTGCTATGAAAATCCTAAGATACATCCAATAGCTGTTAAAGAATTCAAAAATATGAAATCTGGCTTATCTTTCTAGTTACTTGGAAAGATATTACACGTCAATTAGCTGTATGTTATATATAAGACATGAATAGAAGAATCATTTTCATAAATTGAAATAAAAACTTTATCATTGTCTCAACTTGACAAAATTAAACAAACTATTGAAAAGCCGATGACTGGGCTTTAGAACCCTGAGGAAGTAAATAAGATTGTTGGTCCGTTTTTTATTCCGATTCAAATCAGAATTGAAATTTGTTCCAATTCAAAGAAGAATTGAAACTTGTGCCATTAAATTTTTACTTTTATAGCTTCGAATAAACAAGCTCCTGTCATCTAAAGAAATGATTTAATAAATCGTTGGTTTTCAAAAAACAATTAAAATTTTAAACACATGAAACATTTTTTTGCAATTCTCGGAGTCTTCGTTTTATTATCTGCTTTCACATTTAATAATACTCCAACAACAGACGGAAATACGCTTCCTTCAGTAGATGTAAAAACGCTTGACGGAAAAAAAGTAAACATCCAAGATTTCGTTGGAAAAGGTAAAGTAACTGTTATCAGTTTCTGGGCTACTTGGTGTTCACCATGTAAAAGAGAACTTGATGCAATAGCAGAAATATACCCAGATTGGCAAGAAGAATATGATGTAGAATTACTTGCAGTAACGATCGATGATGCAAGAGGAGTAGCTAAGGTGCCAGCAATGGTCGCGGCAAAAGGATGGGACTACACAGTACTATCTGACTCTAAACAAGAATTACAAAGAGCACTAAATTTCCAAACTGTCCCTCAAACATTCTTACTGAATGCAGAAGGTGAGATCATATATACACACAGTGGATATAGTCCAGGAGATGAGTACGAATTAGAAGAAGAAATAAAAAAAGCAGCCGGGAAGTAATCCAAAAGCTAAAGAAACCAAAAAAGGGACAGCATTAATTTGTTGTCCCTTTTTTGGTTTACTTAATAGTAAAAGAAGATGCCAAAGGGTTAATTAATCCAAAAACTTGAAATGCATTCCAACAAAGCAATGTTATTTATAATCTCAATTATTTAGCTAAATTTGTCTACTTACAAATAAGACTAAAAGAATGAACTGGAAAAAGCTACTACCTCAAGTTTCAATAATAGGAATATTATTAGTGATTTCTATCGGGCTTTTCCCTGATGCATTTAAAGGTAAGGTTGTCAAACACCCAGATATTTTAAGTTTTAATGGGATAGGTACTGATGCCCAAAAATATAATAAGGAAACAGGTGATGTTGCCGTTTGGACCAACACTTCTTTTAGCGGAATGCCAGCCTACATTTGGGCAGGGGCCCCATATACTGGAAACAAACTTAGACATTTGCAAAACTGGGTTTTATCTCTAGGTCTTCCATCACCATCTGGTCTGTTTTTTATATCATTTTTATGTTTTTTCATTCTGACCATTGTATTAAAAATAAACCCCTGGGTTGGACTTATAGGATCGCTAGCTTTTGGATTATCTACATACAACTTCCTTATAAGTGAAGCTGGGCATATTAGTAAATTTTCTGCCATTGCATATTTTCCACTAATAGCCGCTGGTGTCATGCTTGTCTATCGCAAAAAGCACATCTTAGGTGGTGTCTTATTTGGGTTAGGATTGGGTCTATGTATTATGGCGGGTCATATTCAAATGACCTATTATTTTGGTATTTGCATGGGAATTTATGTCATCGCAAAAATGATTTATGCAATCAGAAACAATGAAGTAACGGATTTTGCAAAAGCATCTGCATTTCTTTTCATTCCCTTGATGCTTGCTACTGGATCGAATGCTTCTAAATTGTGGACCTCGTATGAATATATGACGGAGACGATTAGAGGTCCCCAATTATTGACAACTGGACAAGGAGATAGTAATAGTGGCTTAAACAAAGATTATGTATTTGACTGGAGTCATGGAATTGGTGAAAGCGTTTCTTTTATAGTTCCTGGAGCATTTGGTGGCGGTTCGTCACAACCGATGAATAAAGATTTTGCGACGTATAAAGATTTGAAGAAAAAAGGAGTTGGAAAAGCAGGATTACAGACGGCACCTCTGTATTGGGGAGACATGCCCGCTACTAGTGGGCCTATTTACTTTGGAGCTATTGCCTGGTTATTATTTGTTTTTGGCTTATTGATAGTCAAGGGTCATTTGAAATGGTGGTTATTAGTAACCACTTTATTGATTACCATGCTTTCATGGGGAAAAAATTTAATGTGGTTCAACGAACTTTTCTACAACTATTTCCCAATGTATGATAAGTTTAGATCTGTCAATTCTATTTTGGCAGTATTACAATTTACAGTACCATTCTTAGGTGTGCTCGCTCTATCAGAACTTGTATCTGAGAAATTAAATAAAGAAGAAGCTATAAAAAAACTATATATAGCTCTTGGAATAACAGGAGGGTTTGTACTTATTTTTGGGTTATTTGGTACTGCCTTTTTTGATTTCAAAGGAATGAATGACCCTAGGCTAGAAAGTGCTGGATTCAATCTAGGAGCTATTCTATCAGATCGAAAAATGATGATGCGCACTGATTCAATTAGATCTTTGCTATATATATTAATATCAGGCGGATTAATTTGGATGTACCTGAAAGAAAAACTGTTAAAGAAAAATTCAATCTTATTTGGAGCCCTAGCTTTTTTAATGTTGCTTGATTTAGGCGGGATTGGCAAGAGATATTTAAATAGTGATAACTTTGTTAAGGCAAAAAAATATACCGATAATTTTGCACCTAGGCCCGTAGATAATCAAATACTACAGGATAAAGATCCGCACTATAGAGTATTTGATCTGAGTGTCAGTACATTTAATAGCAATAGACCTTCAAATCACCACAAAACAATAGGTGGATATCATGCTGCAAAATTGAGAAGATACAATGACATTATTGAAAAACAAATAAGTGTTGGTAATCAACAAGTATTGAATATGCTCAATACTAAATATATTATTACACGAGAACAACAGGCTCAAAAAAATCCGGGCGCATTGGGAAATTCTTGGTTTGTCAAGAACATATTAAAGGTCAATTCACATGATGAAGAGATGAATTCTTTATCAAATTTTGAACCAAGAGAAACTGCAGTCGTTCACTCCGAATTTACTGATTACTTAAGCGGATTTACAGGAGGATCATCAGAAGGTAATATCGTACTTAGTACTTTTAAGCCACATATTTTTACTTATACTAGTAACAGTAATGCTGAGCAGTTGGCTGTTTTCTCAGAAGTAATTTATAAACCAAATCAAAAAGGAGGATGGCAATCATTTATTGATGGAAAACCCACAGATCATATTCGTGCAAATTATGTATTGAGAGCAATGAAAATTCCTGCAGGCCAACATACAATAGAATTTAAATTTGTTCCAGCATCGTACTATACAGGTGAAATTATAGCAATGATATGTTCATTGATTTTATTAATTGGTGGTATTGGGTTTTTATTCTTTAATTTTAAAAACAAATTGATGTGAATTCAATTCTTCGCTTTTAAAAAACATTTGGTTTATTAACTTCTTCCGAAGAATTTATAAAGCAACCAAATACTTTAATAATAAGTATATCCAATTTTTAATAACAAAAAAGAGGAAATACGTTATAGTAATCTATAAATCATTATAATTGAACTTGTAAACGGTTTCAATTATTTGTTGAGTTACCAAAAAAAACCTCGGTTTTATGAACAAATATTTAAAAGGAACTAAATTATATGGAGATGATTTCAATGTCGAACAGATAAAGCAATGGTTTGATGAAGAGACAGAGGCATATGCAAACTTGGGTAGTAATGACCAGTCCAATTATATTTACTATTACCATGAGCTAAATAAAGTACATGGTTTTAATAATTTACCTGATCACCAATACAATGAAGTTCTAGGAGTTGGATCTGCTTATGGACATGAATTTGAACCAATATTAGAAAGAATTGTCAATTTGACTATCCTCGAACCTTCCGATCAATTGACGTCTACTAAAATTGGAAATATTAAACCAAGTTATGTTAAGCCGACTATTGACGGAGTGTTACCATTTGAAAATGCTACATTTGATTTAATTACATGTTTTGGAACATTACATCATATTCCGAATGTCTCTTTTGTCTTAAAAGAAATGCTGAGAGTACTGAAGCCAGATGGTTATATACTAATTCGAGAACCTATAATATCTATGGGTGATTGGGAGAACCCAAGAAAGGGCTTAACAAAAAATGAAAGAGGAATACCTGTTGCTATTTTTGATAAAATCTTCTCATCTTCAAACTTAAATATTATCAGTAAAAGCTATTGTTTTACGGCGACAAGTTTTTTGCAAAGACTGATTAATCGATTTTCTAAGACTATTATCTATAAATATAAAGCTTATATTTATATTGATAAATGGATTTCCGCTATGTTTAAATGGAATGTTAGATACCATGCTATTTCAATGGCGCAGAGGATAGCACCTTTTTCGATCTTTTACATAGTAAAAAAAAGGTAGCGTTATTAAAATTTGTTTTTATAGCTACGACATACAGTAATTTCAATAAATGTAGGGCTATTTTTATATTTCTCAATATACTAGCTTTTCAAAAAGGCTCGCATTAAAATATAAGTGTGGTTAAAAAAGTTGGGCACAATGCCATAATGGGTTTGTAAGATTTTATACCGGCCTACCAATGATTGTTTATGTCTTTGTTTGGAGAGACCCCCAATTAAAAAATCAGCAAGCACCATATTTGTATTTAATACACTTTTACTTCTTTTAAGGCATTCTATTACCCAATCAATATCTGCAGATAGGTTGTCCTTCATGTATTGAGGTGCTATCGTTCTTTTAGGTAAAAAAGCTTGGTGAGAAACGACCATACCATACTTTAGGCTTTTCCAAGTTAATTCAATTGGAAGTTTTTGCGTGGTCAACTCACTTCTTGTACCTAATCTAGTTCGATCATTATCTACCATCATTACTTCACCATAAAGAATATCGGCATAGTTATCGTTTTGCGCAATCATATTCGCAACGCTATCTTTACTGTGAATATAATCTCCACAATTCATGAACCAAATATAATCTCCAGTAGCTTTTAAAATACCCTTGTTCATGGCATCATACAATCCATTATCATCTTCACTTACCCAAAAATCTACATGCGATTCATACTTCTTGATTATTGACAATGTGCTGTCAGTAGAAGCTCCATCTATAATAATGAATTCGATATTATCGTAAGATTGACTTATAATACTCTGAATAGTACCTTCAAGCAGTAATTCACCATTATAAACTACTGTTATTATACTAACTTTTATAGATTTGTGCTTCATACTTAATTGTAAGTTAAGTTTACTTAAAATCACTTGCATTTAACAATATTAAATACATGATGTTCAAGGATAAATTCATATATCGATATGCCCAAATGTTTGGACGCACTCGATTTTATAAACTCAATTATCTTCTTATCAGACTCGGTTTAAGTGGATTAGGTATAAACAATTATTATGATTCTAAAATTGGCGGAGAAAACCATTTTAGGGATTTTATACTTAAAAATTACAAAGTTAAAACTATTTTTGATGTAGGATGTAACGAGGGAAACTATATCACCCCTTTTCTTAAATCAGATGCAGACATCCATTGTTTTGAACCGCACCCAGAAACATGTGAACGTCTGAAGACACGATATGCCGATAATCCCAAAATTACTGTCAATCAAATAGGCCTTTCAAATAAAAAAGAAGAAACCTATATATATGATTATGTAGGTGTCAATGGGTCAAGTCATGCCTCATTATTCGAGGAAAACATTACTGAAGTTCAAAATCAACCATCTTCTAAGACAAAAATAGCCCTTGATTTATTAGACACATATATTCTAGATAATAACATCGAATACATTGATCTATTAAAAATAGATACTGAAGGCAATGAAATATTTGTTTTAAAAGGTGCTGAAAATGCGCTGAAACATAACAAAATTGGAATTATACAGTTCGAATTTTCTGCATTAAACATTAGTAGTCGATCATTTTTCAAAGACTTTACTAAAGTACTTTCCGATTACAATCTATACAGATTATTACCGAATGGTTTTTTTCCACTTGATTATAAAAAACAAGCTATTGTATATGAGCAATATGCTTTTCAAAACATAGTAGCCTTTCGAAAAGAAATTGACATTTTATCTTAAGATTTAATATAATCTAAATGAAAGTACTATTTACGTTTTCTGGGCTACCACATTACTACAATCTAATCTTGAGCAGATTAAATAATGTTGAGGGTTTAGAAATAGTAGTAGTAAGCCCAGCCAAAGGAAGTAAACAAACGATTGGACAAGGTGTATATCAAACGAAAGAAGGAATTAATTTTAAGACCATTTTTCTAGAGCAATACGATTCTCTTTATAAGAAGTTTTTCAAAGACTTTGATCAGGTTCTTGAAGAGGAAAAGCCAGATATTGTAGTTACTATATTCTTTTTTGCATATTCCTTTCTCTACAATAGAAAGGTAAAGCAAGCTATGAAACGCAATAACATAAAGCTTATTTACAAAGATATACCATTTAGGCTTCCTCTATATAAAGACGCAATTAAATATTACACTCTACTAAAGGCTGGTGACGGTGCAAGTTTGATCAAGAAAAATTTTATTCGGATGCAAGCTATAGTCTACAGGCAGATAAGTAAAAAGCTGTATCAGAGATTCGACGCTCATGTCAATTATGTTGAGAAGGCAAGGGAAGTTTTCGGAAGTTATGGAGTTGATCAAGAAAAAATATTTATTACTTATAATTCTATTGATAATGAAGTAATCAATGATCTCAGAGCAAAAGTTGAGGCACTTCCAGATATTCTAAAAGAAAACCCATACCGTATTTTTCATATTGGCAGATTGGTAGAGTGGAAGAGAGTTGATTTACTTATTAGTGCGATTGACATCTTAAAAGAAAAATATCCGAGAATCGAATTGCTTATAATTGGAGATGGTCCATTGTTAGATAGATTAAAAGAGCAAGCGGTAAATCTTAAACTAGAGGATAATATAAAATTCTTAGGAGCAATTTACGACGCTACTCTACTTGGTCAATACTTTAAATCTTGCTCACTCTATGTTCTAGCTGGTATGGGTGGATTATCCATCAATGAGTCAATGGCTTGGGGACTACCCGTTGTTTGTTCTGTATGTGATGGAACAGAAAAACATTTAGTCATTGATAATTACAATGGTAAATTCTTCAAGGATGGTGACTTGGTTGACCTATCAGATAAAATAGATTTTGTGCTATCGGATGTAGAAAGAGCAAAGCAAATGGGAAGGAACTCCGAAGAATTAATTGAAACCAAAATTAATGTCCATACAGTTATAAAAGGTTATCTTGAAGCTTTTAATTATGTCACTGACAATTCGTATAATTTGTCCTATTCTGAGCCTAAAAGTATTCAAAAATGAGGATGTTTATAGAACAAGGTTTTAAGGGATTATATTATTTTCTTACGGATAATAGTTACAGGTCCTTTCTCTATTTATTATTGAGATATGGAGCTAAAAAAAGATTTCAACCCACTAAAATTAATGTTGCTGGATTCAATTTGGTGGTGCCAGATGTGCTCTCATTTATCTGGCAATTTCATGAGATTTTCTATAAAAAGAGTTATCAATTTAATGCAAAAACAAGTACACCCGTTATTTTTGATTGTGGGGCAAATGTAGGGACAAGCTGTTTGTTCTTTAATAGAGAATACAAGAAGTCTATTATTCATGCTTTTGAACCTGATCCAAATGTATTTGAGGCTTTATCAAAGAATTTAGAGCGGAATAATATTGACAATGTTCAATTGCACAATGTTGCAGTTTGGAAAGAAGATTGCACCTTAGAATTTGGTTCTGATGGTGCAGATTCTGGATCAATATCTCAAGAATCAAACAATAGCTCAATTAAAGTAAAGGCGGTCAGACTTAAGGACCTTATTGCAAAAGAAGAATCTATAGACTTACTCAAAATGGATATTGAAGGAGCAGAGGTTGATGTCATTTTGGACTGTAAGGACGTCTTGAATAAAATTGATCATATATTTATAGAGTATCATTCATATCATAATTCAGCGCAAAATATAGATAAGATTATATCCATATTACATGAAAATGGATTCAGATATTATCTAGAAAATGAAGCTTCTAGAAAGATCCCTTTTGTTAATCAAAAAGGCAAATATGAAATGGATATGCAGGTTAATATTTTTGGATATAAATAAAAAACAACTTAATCTTACACAGAGTGAAAATTGCCTTAATTAATACTTCAGATTTACAAGGAGGAGCTGCCATTGCATGCTATCGTCTTGCTGAAGCATTGGAAAAGAACGATGAAGTTAATGTAAAAATGGTGGTGAAAGAGAAGACATCACAAAGTAACTTTGTTGTAAATTCAAATCCATCAAGTCTAAAAGAGAACCTTGGTAAATTAAATTTCGCATTGGAGAAAGCTACTTTCTTAAGACAAGAAAGTAATAAATCTATGCGTTTTCTATTTTCTCATCCTAATTTTGGTCAAGATATAAGTACGATTCCTGAAATAAGAGATGCAGATATTCTCCATTTTCATTGGATAAATAAGGGATTTTTATCCTTTAGTTCTTTAGAAAAGTTGGTTGCTCTTAACAAGCCCATAATATGGACACTGCATGACATGTGGCCCTTTACAGGAGGGTGCCATTATTCTGCGTCTTGTGAAAACTATCAACATACATGTGGAAATTGTTTTTTGCTAAAAAATCCCAAAATTAATGATCTCTCGAGTAAGATCTGGAATAAGAAAAAAGCGCTGTACTCCAAGGCTGACTTGCATATAGTAACATGCAGTGCCTGGCTTAGAGATATCGCTTCTTCAAGCACCCTATTCAATAATTTGATGGTGACCAATATTCCAAATACAATAGACTTAAATCTATTCAAACCTAAAGCGAAAAAAACAATCATTGATCGGCTTGCACAGCAAACGAGCAAAACTAAATCAACAATTCTTTTTCAAGCTATGAATATTAATGATAAGCGAAAAGGGTTGAAATACTTTATAGAGGCTTTACAAATAATTGAAAGTGAACATGTTGAATTTTCAAAATCAATAAAATTGGTCATATTTGGAAAAAATTCTAAAAGTCAAATTGATGATTTATCTTTTGATGTTGATTATTTGGGTGTTTTGAAATCTCAGCAAGAGATTATAAATGCCTATCATCAATCTGATGTTTTTGTAATACCTTCATTAGAAGATAATTTGCCAAATACAATCATGGAATCTATGGCGTGTGGTGTACCTGTTGTTGGGTTTGAAACTGGAGGCATACCAGAAATGGTTAGTCACAAAAAAACTGGATTTATAGCTTCACAAAAAAACTCAAGACATTTAGCTGAAGGCATTATGTGGACACTTGAGAATAAGGAAAGGGTAATTGAATTGTCCCAAAACTCTAGATCAAAGGCAACCGAAGAATATGCTCATGGAGTTGTAGCAAATCAATATATAGAAGTATACAAATCAGTTTTGGATAAAAATAATTAATTATCTACACTAAGAAGATAGTTTCCAGATGGGAGTAATTAAGAAAGAGGGTATTAAACAAAGTGTGATAATTTATATAGGTGTTTTCATAGGCACTATAAATACACTGTACATTTACCCCAAATTTTTTGATCCTGATCACTTGGGCCTCTTTCGGTTTTTGATGGATACTTCTATATTATTATTCCCTTTCATTAGCCTTGGAGTACATAACTTATCAGTGAGGATGTTTCCTACATTCAAATCAGATAAAAACGGACACAATGGTTTGCTATTTTTATTAATGACCGGGGTTACATTCGGTTTTCTTTTATTCTTAGCTATCGTGTATTTTATGGAACCTCAGATAGTACTCTACCTGAAAGATGAATCATTATTAATTCAACAATATTGGTATTTCATTATTCCACTAGCGGGTTTCACCATTTTTACTGCTATCGGCAGTCAATATCTTCTTAACTTCAAAAAAGTTGTTCTCCCGTCAATTTTTAATGATCTCTACCTCAAAATAGGGATGCCAATTATAGGAATACTAATCTATTACGACTACCTAAATATCCGAGAAGGTGTTTATAGTTTGGTAGCAATATATTTTCTAAAACTTTTTTCTTTCGCATTATATACAATTTGGATCAAGGAGTGGCACTGGAAGCCTAATTGGGAAATTTTAAAACCACCCCTTTTAAAAGAAATGCGCATATATTCTTTATATGGAATTTTGGGAAGCATAGGAAGTGTAATTGCAACAAGAATTGATGTTATCATGGTAGCGTTATTAGCAGATGACGATCTTAAGGATGTTGCAGTTTATACCATTGCCATGTTCGTTGCAAATATAATTACCGTACCTGCCAGTGCACTAACTAATATAGCATCTCCAGTAATAGCTGATGCGTGGAAGAGGAACGATGTTAAAAATATAAAAGAAATCTACTCTAAGTCATCCATTGTATTATTGACAATTGGATTATTCTTTTTTATAGGAATTTGGTGTTCCGTAGATGATCTATTTGCCTTAATGCCTAAGGGCGAAATTTATTCTCAAGGTAAATACGTGATACTAATTCTGGGGTTAGGCAAATTGTTTGATCTAGCCACAGGAGCAAATGATCAAATTATTTCCTATTCAAAATACTTCAGGTTCAATTTTTACGCTGTTTTAGTACTTGCGATTCTGAATGTTATTAATAATGTTATTTTTATTCCGATATATCAAATTAATGGCGCTGCTTTAGCAACAGCTAGTTCGGTTTTGATCTATAACCTTAGTAAGTCAGTTTACATTTATTATAAAATAGGAATTCAACCTTTTACTCTAAACACTTTAAAAGTCTTGATAATTGGTAGCTTAGTTTATTTATTAGCAATAAATATAGCATCTACAAATACTCCATTCTTAGACATTATTATTAGGTCTATTTTTATAGGAATAACCTTCTTAGGATCTATTATTTACTTCAAAATAAGCGATGATTTAACATCCCTATTTTGGCAAACACTTGATAAGGTAAAGGCATTTATTAAGTAGTCAAAAAACTCAAATAAACAATCAAAACATAAAATGAAATTGTGCCAGATTCAATATCTTTTGAACTGTTTTCTTTCAATCGGGAGATTACAAATCAATTAAAATCTTCACAATTCTATCGGCGGTTTTCCCATCCCAAAGGTCAGGTATAGACCCTGTTTTCCAATCTCCTTTTACGAGTTTTTGTAAATATGGTACTATATTATTTGGATCCGTACCTACTATTTCATTCGTTCCCATTGTTACCGTTTCAGGTCGTTCAGTACTATTTCGTAAAGTCATGCATGGAACATTCATTACTGTAGTTTCTTCCGTTATTCCTCCAGAGTCTGTTATCACTCCTGCAGCATTTTTAACTAGATAGTTAAATTGCAAATACGGCATCGGCCCTGCTATTACAAGTTTATCAAATTTAATATCTAGTTGATCGAACATTTTTTTCGTCCTAGGGTGCATAGGAAAAATTACTTTTCTGTCCCCAACATTGTCATTAATTAGACTAAGAAGTTCACGAAGGTTTTCATAACCATCTACATTAGATGGACGATGTAGTGTCATCACTAAATAATTACCTTTCTTTAATTTTTCAGCATCCCATAAGCTAGGGGGAGACATCTTTTCCATATTGCCTAGAAGGCTATCTATCATTGTATTTCCAACAAAGAATATCTTTTCTTCTTTGTGTCCTAGGTTCTTAAGATTTTCGTTGGCCAAAGTAGAAGTTGTAAAGAAATAATCAGAAATACTATCTGTTACCATCCTATTTATTTCTTCAGGCATCATTTCGTCACCTGATCTAATTCCACCCTCTACATGTGCTACTTTAACCCATTCCTTTTTGGCAGTGATAGCACATGCCATAGTAGAAGTAACATCTCCTACAACTATGCACAATTCTGGCTTTCTATCCCTGATCGCCTCTTCATAGCGTAACATAATATTGCCCGTCTGAGTTGCCTGAGTACCAGATCCTACCCCTAAGTTGATATCTGGTTTTGGAATATTCAATTGATCGAAAAAATCCTCACTCATTTTTTTATCATAATGCTGACCTGTATGTATCAGTCTATAATCTATTTCCTTATCAGGGTGTCCTTCATTCCATCTATGTATTGCATGAATAATTGGTCCAATTTTCATGAAATTTGGTCTTGCTCCAGCAATTATATCAATTTTTTGCATTTTATTTTTTTTGTGCTCTACTATTGTTTTTCGACCAATCTAAAAAAGGTGTTAATCCCTGAATTGGCTTCAAATATATAAAGATCTCTTCATAAAGTGTCAAACTCGTTGGAGATGTAATTTTCTACTTATTTGATTAGACTTAGTGAGAAGGTTAGTAAGTGAAGAATAAACCAATTCTAAAAAGACTTCACTTGATCTCTATCAAAAGTCCATTCAGGTGTAACAATCTTATCTCCTATTTCTGATATTAGATACCATGGACTATGTTTTGGATTATTATGATTCTTTAATATGTGAATTTGCTGTGCCGGCATATAGCTTTGTGCTAACATCATCGCCTTATCCCCATTTTCAGAATTGAAACACATATCAACTACAATAACAGCATGTCCAGGAGAACCGCCTTTGATAATCACGTCTCCAACTTTTACCTCTTCTAGTTTTTTTGATTTTAATTCTTTGGCCATTGACAAAGTCCCCGCATACATAAAAACTTGATCGAGATAGTTTCTAAAATCTTTATAGCTTTCTTTTCTTTCGCCACCACTTAGCCAACTTGTTTTATTTCCATTCACTATTAATTTGTTGCCTTCTCTCCATTTCTGATATTCAAATTTCCACCCATTTGTAAAATTAAAAGCAATCTCTTCAGTTCTTTCATTTTCGAATAGATATTCCGCACGAAGCCTCATTGCCGCATCTGCGCATTGCTGAAGATCGCGATTTCCTACATCGATGTCTAAAATAGCCGCATGTCCATCTTGATTGTACTTCAATGATCCGTCATACAGATGGACTTCTTCTCCACTGGGCAATAATGGAAATTCTCTCAAGTAATGACCATAGGAATTCTTTTTTAGAGTAGATCTTACAAAACCTTGTGGCTCTAGAAACCGACTAGAAATACTAAACCCTTCGTGAGACTGTTTAACTATTTCGTCAATCGTAACCTCAGGTGTTATTGGTTTTCTATTATTTCTATCCTTGCAAGAAATAAGGAGAGCTATAAAGCAAACTATACTCGTATAAAAATATTTCATTTCTTAACTTTGATATATTAACGCAAGCTATACAAAGCAATTGCACAAACCAATATCAATCAATGATCACATATGCTAAAGCAAAATCAATATCTGATCTAAATCAAATATTGGCCCTCCAAAAAGCTAATTTGAAACTGAATCTTCAGTTAGAAGAATACAAAGAAGAAGGTTTTGTTACACTCGAACATGATATTGACTTATTACAAGAACTTAATACACCTTATGCTCACGTTATTGCATTAGATGAATCAAATATCGTGGGTTATGCACTAGTGACCATTCCTGAAAAAATACCACTTATCCCTCTTTTGCAATCAACAATAGAAGAATTAAACGGTGTAGAATTCCATCAACAAAAAGTCTTGGGCCTAAAGTATTTTATAATGGGTCAGGTTTGTATAGACAAATCATACAGAGGCCAAGGAATATTTCAAGGCCTATTTAGAAAAATGAAAGATGAGATGAAATCAGATTTTGAAATCATCCTCACAGAAATTGCCATAGATAACAAAAGATCAATGCGAGCTCACGAAAAGGTAGGATTTGAAACCCTAAAGATTCATTGCGAAAATGGAGTAAAGTGGGCTATCGTAGGCTTAAGTCTAAAAAAATGACTTATTAGTAATACCAAGCAAGCCTAACTTTATAGTTCTAAAATGAAGTCTCTTATCATATCCAATACAGTGGTATCAAAGGTGGTTTCGATCGTAACATACTCAGAAACATCACACTTCTCACATGGTTGAAAAAGGTGATTTAGTCCATCTATAATTTTTATCTGAGCTCTATTGTTTCCAGATATAGCAAGGTTCGACATTATCGCGTTTGTATTTGACTTTGCCTCTACTTGGATATCTTCCGATCCATTGAGTGCTAGAACGGGACATTTTGTCTTCTGCCAAGATTCTGCAGGGTCACTCGCTAAAAAGTGTCTAAACCAAGGAGTAAAAACTGATTGTGCAAGTGACATATAATAGGAATCTTTTGTGGGTGCTAACAATTTTTGGTCAGCTGATGATAATTGATCATAAAATCCATGAACCGCTTTAATCAAGGGGTCAAACAATTGTTGAGGTTCTTCATCTTGATTGACAATACTATAAATAAGCGGCAGATTCTCTCTTGTTGTTTCTAAGCCTCCAAGAGACATTCCACTTTTCTCTAAGACCATAACATTTTGATTGGTCATAAGCTCACTAATTGGCACACCTGGTCCGGCTAAAGAGACAATATAACCCAAATCTAAATTTTGTGCAGCTACCAATGGCGCAATCATCCCTCCTTCACTATGACCTATGATACCTATTTTACTTTTGTCTATTTTATCAAGGGTCTTTGCATACTGAAAAACTGAATTTGCATCAGTAGCAAAATCTGCTGTAGTCGATTTTCCATGATTACCTGTTGACAACTCAACCCCTCTATCATCATACCTTAGTACAGCAATTCCTTCACGCGTAAGAAAATCAGAAATCACTAAAAATGATTTATGCCCTAATATCTCACTGTTTCTATCTTGTTTTCCTGATCCAGAAACTAATATTGCCAGTGGGTATGGTCCGTCTCCTTTTGGGGTAGTCAATGTGCCTGCCAAGGTAACACCAGCCTCCACATTTTCGACTGACACTTCTTCCACATCATACGGATATGGCTCTTCTGGCATTTGTGGTCTATTGAATTCTGATTTTGATTCTGTTCGTTTCAAATTTAATGCAGTAATTCGACCTTGATTCCATTCGCCGATAAACTCTTCAGATTCATTATTATATACAGCATTATATTTAGCTCGGAATGATGGATATGTGATCGTTAGTGAATCTCCTTTTATAATTAATGTAGCCGATTCTATATTTTCTAGTTTTTGAATCGGCACGCTCATTAGTGCTTTCTTCTCTGATTCATTAATCTCAAAATCTAATTGCATTTCTATACCACCAACGGAAATTGCCCCTGTCCATAAACCATCAAATTTATTTTGAGCTATCGACAAAGTGGAAATAATCATCAATAAAAAGAAAGCTGATAGTCTAAAGACATTCATATTTGAGTATTTTGAAATTAATTTTGATCTAATTGCAACGTTTTTCTATCCCGAAAGATAATATAAGCACTACCATATAGTGTACTATTTTATCAATAACTAATTACAGAAAATGATTCCAAGTAGAATCTTAAAGAAATTGAAAAAATGAAAAAAATAATATTTCTCTTTATTGCATTGATAATAACTATTACCAGTTGCAGAGAAGATATACTTATAGAGGATACAATCACCATACCATTTGGGGAAGATGTAACAACTAATTTACATGGGAGAATTGTAGATGAAAATGGTCGTTCAATAACAGAAACTGAAATTATAGTTCAGGATCGAACTGCATTTACGAATGGTGATGGTTATTTCTATATGCTTAATATATCAGTCCCAAGTGATGGATTTACGATCAATGTGCGCAGTCAAAATAATGACAAATTAATTAAAAGGGTAACTCCTCAAGCAGGAACCAATACATACGAAGAGATAGTTTTAACAAATGCACCAGAATCTGATGCTTTCTCTACAACCAACGAATCTATCGTATCGAATGGTCAAACATCTGTAACAATACCACCCAATAGCCTCATTGACATTGAAGGTATTCCATATCAAGGGGGCTACATATCTAAACTCATACACTATTCTCCGTCAGATAAGAATATACTGAGAACCATGCCTGGCAATTTACAGGGTATAGATAAAAACGGAAATAAAGTAACTCTAGGCACATACGGAATGATTGATATTCAAGTAACCGATCCCAATGGTGAGCCTCTAAGGCTTGCACCTAATAGTAGAGCGTTGGTAAGAATGGATACCCCAAGTCTCATTTTAGAAAATTTGTCTGGTATTCCAACCTGGAAATTGGATAAAACATCAGGTTTGTGGTTAGAAGAAGGGGAAACAGACGAACTCATCTTTATTGAAGATATTGCTTTTACTTTTTTCTATATTGATGAATTTACAGTGTGGAACTGTGACATCAAAGAACTAAATACGAATCTAAGTGGGACCATTATAGATCAATTTGGAGTGCCTTTAGAAAATCGATTGATACAATTTACTTTTAGATCTGACGGTCAAGATTTCTTTTGCTCAGGAGGAAATACAAATAGTCGCGGAGAATTCAATACACAAGTACCAAAAGATTTATCGATAACCCTGAATGTTTACGACAAAAATTGTGATGCCGTTATTTATACTGAGGACATCGGATTATTTACAGAAGAAGATAATATCGTAAAAATTGAAACTGAATTTTCAATAGATTCATATACAATAACAGGTTTAGTTGCTGATTGCAGTGGTGACATCGTGTTCAACAATGCTACTGTATTCTTGTATGATCAGAGTGGTAATGTCAGAGTAAGTACTCAGACGAAAGAAGATGGATCATTTGCTATTCATAATACATGTTATGATACTAATTTTGAGGAAGGATATGGAATAGGAGTTTTGGATCTAGAAACGGGTAATTACATTTTCAAAGATTCCCTAATATTTAGCGAAATAGACATTGACTTAGGAAATATAATTCCATGTGAAGAGGTAGACGAATTTGTCAATATTATTTCAGGATTTGGAGATCTATCTTTTGATGAATCAAGTACTTTTTTAGGGCCAGATTCCTTAATTATTAATGCTGGGCCTACTGCTTTAGGATTTCAATTTTCTCTAGTTGCAAACATAAGCGAACAGGGAATTAACCCAGTAGACTTTATTCGAATAGAATATAGTGCTGATCAAATACTAACTTGTACTTCATTATACCAGCATACAATATGTAGCGACGCAGTTACACTTACGATTACTGAGTTTGATCAAGGGAATCAAATCATTTCTGGAAACATTGAAGGAGCACTATATTATGGAGATATAACAGAAGTTGACTCAATATTATTAAGTGATGTATCAATAATTTTCAGAGTAAAATATTAACAAAATATCACGGACTTTATCTTCTTATTAGCCACCATAAAGAAGAAAAACTCTTAAATATAGAACATAACTAAGACAACCAAATTGTAAACGAGCCACCTAAAAAATTGAATAAAGAACAACAAATAAAAGCGATCAAAGGCTGTGCCAGAGGAGACTCGGCAGCTCAGCGGATGGTGTTTATAGAGTTCTCAGAGATGCTATTAAGTACTTGCAAACGGTATATGGGTAATGAAGCAGAAGCTAAAGATGTACTTCAGGATAGTTTTATGAGAATATTCAAATATGCACACACGTTCGACCACGTTGGAGGGAATCTCAAAGGGTGGATGAAGACAATCTGTATTAGAGAAGCATTGAAGCAAATCAAAAAGAAAAAAAGAACTGCTTCAATGGACGAACTAGAGTATATACCGACGGTAGATCCTGTAGCTGTCCAAAATCTAGATACAGAGGAGTTGCATAATTTAATAAGTGAACTCCCCGAAAAGCAAAGAACTGTTTTCAATCTATATGTAGTAGAAGGTTATTCTCATAAAGAAATAGCCAATCTGCTCCAAGTGGAAGAAGCGTCATCACGATCGATTCTATCAAGAACAAAAGTAATGTTGAAAAAGAAATTATTGAATATAAAAAGTAAGGAGTCATGGGTGTAGAGGATTATAACAAGCAGCAGCTAGAGCGACTCCGAGAGCATAAGATAGCATTCGATCAAGAGGCTATGTGGGCCGCTATGCAAAAGAAGAAAAAGAGAAGAGGCGCGCTCTACTTTTTTACTATGGCTTTGGTGGCTCTGGCCATAGTATTTTTTACTTGTTTCCTTTTCTCCAGGTATAATGGAGAAAATTCCAACTATAGTGGAGAAAATTCTAGATACGATGGAGAAAACTCCAGCTATAATGGAGAAAATTCCAGTAACATTGGAGAAAACATAAGCGAGGAAAAGCTCTCAAATTTATCAAAAAATGAAAATGAAAAAAAATCAAGTGAAATAACAAAAGTGAATTTAGATGACAATAAAGTGGACACCTTAGAAAGTACTCTTGAAGACTCTAGTAAAAACAATGAATCTAAGGCGTCTACAACTAAATTCCAATCCTCAATAAATGAAAATATAGACATTAAAAAGGCTGATAATTTTAGTAGTAGAAGTTCTTTAAAAAGGACGTTGGCAAATATCTATGATTCAAATATAGAAGACAGGATAACTAGTACTGTAGGTCGATTTTCAGAATCACAAAATCAGAACAGTAACACCCAATTACCAGAAATTACTAAGGCATTAAACAACTCGAATATTGAGTCTTCTAAATCTAATCCTGACAACCTCATCAGTATACGACCTCTAAAAATCCATGAGTTTCCTTTTTTGGAATCTTTAAGAGACTTAAAAATAGACTTGAGTGAACCCGATATGACACCTCCTTCTATCACAGAAGTTATCAAAGAACCGAAAAGTAGGTTCCACATCGGTGCATACGGCGGTGTTGGTTATCTATTCCGTCAATATAGTAATGGAGTTGATACCTCTAGTCTAAATAGTGAGACGTTAGAAGAAGTTTCAATTGGTCTAGAGTTAAAATATCAATTAACGCCAAATTTCTTTGTTAGATCTGGTGTAGAATATTGGCATGCTACAGAAAGACAAGAGAATTCATCCTATAGCATAATAAATACAAATGACTTAGAAAGTTTCGTTCCAGGAATGGAAGAAGGAATACAAATAACAACTACTTACTCCAAAGTTCACTCTATCTATCAATCCTATAATATACCAGTAGTTCTAGGATGGAATACCAATAATGATAAATGGAATCTATTCGCAGAAGCTGGCCTGTTATATAATTTTAAAACAGAAAGAAGAAGGGATGAAACACTTGTAAGTCCAGAAGAAAATATATTTGAAGTAGGTTCTCAAAATCAAATATCTCCTATTGCGGGTATTGGAATGTCCTTTAGTCTGACCAATAAATTTGAGTTGTTTGCTAGAACTAACTGGAGAGGAAGTCAAAATGTAACGTTAAATGAATCTCAGCAAACACTAAAATATGGTGCAATTAGAACTCAGCTTGGAGTGAGAATAGGAATATAAATTTTCTAAAAAGAATTAAAAATGGGAACTAAAAAAATGAGTTCCCATTTTTAATTCTTTTTAGAAGGTCGTTATCAATTCTCTTAACATATACCAAACCCTTTGCAGAATAATGCTTTGATGGCTAAATTTATAATAAAATTATATATTACATCACGCCGCTTTTAACACTTTTAAGACGTTTTTAACCCATACTGTCTTGTACAGTTGGAGAAAAGTTGCTACTTTTAAATTATGGAACACACGATTGATATAAACCATGGCGAAGAATCCTTCATCCAAGCATGCTTGGCAAACGAAGAATGGGCGCTAAAGGCAATATACAATGAGTATTACCCTACAATGCTTCCTGTATGCCTCCGTTACGCCAACAATTACGACGATGCTCTCGATATATTACATGAGGGTTTTATTAAAGTATTCAGACACATCTCCAAGTACAAAGCAGGTACTTCATTGGGCTCCTGGATCCGACGAATAATGATTAATACATCTATTGATTATTATAGAAAGGTCAAAAGAAGGAGAACCGAAAATCTTGACACCGCATACGGACAATGCATAAAGGGTGCAGATGCTGTTTCCGATCTTACAACACAAGAGATCATGAAAGCACTACAGCAACTAACTCCTGCATATAGATCTGTATTCAATCTATATGTTATCGAGGGTTTTTCTCACAAGGAAGTGGGATCAATGCTAGGTATCACAGAAAGTACCTCAAGATCAAATCTAGTGAAGTCAAGAACTAAACTAAAAGCAATTTTACTTGCCCAAGATTTTGTGAGATAAATGGATAATAAGGAATTTGACGACATAATAAGGGAGAAACTAGAATCACTGAACAGTGAAAGCGCAACCAATGGTTGGGATATGTTTAGAGAGAAATGGGAACAAAGTTCTCCTGCTTCTGATATTGTTGATTCAAATGTCCAAGAAGATATTCAAGCGGATGAACTCTTTGATGCTAAGCTAAAGCAAAATATGAGAGGACTTAGAATGCCTTTTAATTCCGCACACTGGGTTAGGCTCAAAGCTCAACTCGAAGCTGAAGCACTATTCAAAAAAAGACTTTTTGTTGCCAAAACAGTTGAAATATTGATGTTGGCTTTGATTGTAGTAGGTATACTTAATCTAATGCCTATACAAAATGAAATATCTCAAATCCCTGTATTCGATGTTCCAATGGTCGATGCAATACAAGTAGATAAGGCCACTGCTGAAAAATATAAGCAAGAATCAATTCAAAAATCAAAAGAACGAAGCTTAAGTACTGATAGAGTCATTAATAAATTGGCAAACTTAAATGTTGTATCTCTATTTAAAGAGGACGATATTAAATCTACAGAGGATCAGAAATTTGAAGCTAAGAAAACAAAAATACAACCTGCTTTAGACCCAAATATGGGATTACTTTTTCCTTTTTTACTTGATTCTAATCAGAGCGAAATATTTATTGATAATCAAGACAATCATAAAGATCAATATAAAAGTATAACGACAGTATTGCAAGAAGACATATCAGAATTAATGCTACCTAGTCGCCCTATCGGGTTTCCAGATATTACATTAGGAACAATAAAGAATAAGTCAATTGAAAAATCTTACCTAAGTTTAGCTATAGGACCAAAGGTAAATCTTGTTAATTCTCCTTTTGATCCTGTTTATAAGATTGATCCTTATAATACTTTGAATACAAACTTTAATATTTCTGCCAAACTGCATAAAGAACTTGGACCAGTAGAGCTCTATGTAGGATTAGGATACAATAAAACTTCTTACGAGCCGCTAATAGTCGAAGAATTATATAAAAATCAAAACCAACAGTATAGCCAAGCCAGTCTTGAGAACATAGGATTCAATACATTTAATGTACCTGTTGGTGTAAAATATAACTTACTAGATCAAGACAGCTATCAATTGTATGCTTCTGCTGGTGTAGATGTCAATCTTATTGCTCAGGCTGAATATGAAGTTTATGATCTCCCTGCTACCGGTGCAAGAGCAGATGTAGTTTCTGGCAATAAACCATCGCTAAATAGTGGCAAACCAGAGATAAATCAAAGAGCTCTACTTAGCCAAAAAGAGTTCAAAAACGGAATCTTAAATGGTGGCTCTCTTCGAGATAATTTATTTGCAACAGCTAGTGTCGGTGTAGGCTTGATTAAAAACGTATCTGAAAGCACCAGTTTATTTATAGAGCCAAAGTATAGCCATTTTATTTCCTCACAAGGGTTAGGTCCAAATCTAGATAAGGTACATGCAGTATCTATAGACTTCGGTGTTCGATATCAGTTGAATTAAAACTACTCAGTCCAACATTATTCATTAAATCATCATCTGTTTAATTGATTTTCGACTTGAAACTTTCAAGTCGAAAATACAGCTAATTACCTGCGCAACGACAAGCAAATAATAAATACATCGTCTATTGTTGATTTTTAACTAATTTTGCGGCTTAATTAGGAATGTATGATCAGTTGGATTTTTAGACTAATTTTCAAAATGTGGGGTTGGAAGAAAGTAGGTGAAATTCCTAATCATATTCCGAAAAAGCTCTACGTAGTTATGCCACATACCTCTAACTGGGATTTTCCGGTAGGTATTTGCCTGAAGTTTGCATTCAAAATGGAAGTAGGCTTCATTGCTAAAGCATCTTTATTCAAGTTTCCTTACGCTTGGTTCTTTAAGTCATTAGGAGGAATACCCGTCAATCGAAAGAAGACTCAAGGGTTCAAAGAGGCAGTTGTTGAAATGATTAATTCTAGAGAACGATTCTGTACGTCCATTGCACCAGAAGGTAGAAGAGGTAAAGTGGAAAAACTAAAAACAGGATTTTATCATATCTCAAAAGCAGCTAACATTCCGATTGTATACGTAAAGTTTGACTGGGGTCAAAAGACTGTCGAATTCAGTGAGCCTAGAATGGTCGCAGATACTGTATCAGAAGAACTAGCATATGCTGCTGAGCATTTCAAAAATACTGTAGGTTATGTTCCTGAAAAAAGCTTTGGATATCCGTTTAAACAAAAGGTTACTTGATAAATTATATTGAGTAATCATTACCTGTTTAAGTTACTTTTTATCATTATACATACTCGTTTGGTTCCTCCTAATGAAGCGATTTAAAAAATCACTTAAATTGATGAAACCAAAAATTCATACATTTGCCCTTTCAAATACGCAGCACTCATGAGCAGAATCAAAGAACTAGAACGTAGACGAACATTTGGTATCGTTTCTCACCCAGATGCAGGTAAGACTACTCTAACAGAGAAGCTACTATTGTTTGGTGGAGCTATCCAATCTGCAGGTGCTGTAAAGTCGAATAAAATAAAGAAACACGCTACTTCTGATTTCATGGAGATCGAGAAGCAAAGAGGAATCTCAGTTGCAACTTCTGTTATGGCATTCGAATATCGAGACAGAAAGGTCAATATCTTAGATACACCTGGTCACAAAGATTTTGCGGAAGATACGTTTAGAACCCTTACAGCTGTCGATAGTGTGATCGTTGTGATTGATGTTGCAAAAGGTGTAGAGGCTCAAACAGAAAAGCTGGTAGAGGTCTGCCGCATGAGAAAGACGCCAATAATCGTATTCATCAACAAGATGGATAGAGAAGGTAAAGACGGCTTCGATTTACTGGATGAAATAGAAAATAAACTGAAATTGAAAGTTGTGCCTCTTTCTTGGCCGGCGGGAATGGGCCAAAGGTTCAAAGGGGTATATAATAAGTATAAAGAAGATTTAGTCTTATTCAATCCACATGGAAAACAATCAGAGGATGTGGTCAAGATAAACGATCTAAACGATCCAATTCTAGATGAAAAAATAGGAGAGTCTCTTGCCAATGAACTGAGAGAAGAAGTAAATGTAATAGAAGAAGTATATCCAGATTTCGATAGAGACGCATACCTAAATGGTGATCAATCTCCTGTGTTTTTTGGTAGTGCTGTCAATAATTTTGGAGTAAAGGAGCTTCTTGACTGCTTCGTAGAGATAGCGCCATCGCCTCTACCGAGAGAAACAGAAGAAAGAATGGTAAAACCAGAAGAAGAAGATTTTACTGGTTTCATTTTTAAGATTCATGCAAATATGGATCCTAAACATAGAGATAGGATTGCGTTTATGAGAATTTGTTCCGGACTATTTGAGCGGAACACAAACTATCTACATATTCGTAAGGAGAAAAAAATTAAATTCTCTAACCCTACAGCCTTCATGGCTGAGAAAAAAGAAGTAGTAGACATGGCCTATCCTGGAGATATAGTCGGTTTATATGATAGTGGAAACTTCAAGATCGGTGATACACTGACTGAAGGAGAAAAACTACACTTCAAAGGAATACCGTCCTTCTCACCAGAACAATTTAGATTTGTCAATAATAGTGATCCGCTTAAGACTAAGCAATTGGCAAAAGGTCTAGTTCAATTAATGGATGAAGGTGTTGCTCAGTTATTCACGAAACAAGATAATGGTCGTAAGATTATAGGTACTGTAGGAGCACTTCAGTTTGATGTAATCCAGTATAGACTTAAGCACGAATATGGTGCTTCATGTGATTACGAGCCGATCAATCTCCATAAAGCTTGCTGGATTAAATGTGATGATCCAGTCGCTTATAAAGAATTTATCTCCAAGAGAAAAAGAGACCTTGCCCATGATAAAGATGGCAAAGTCGTAATGTTGGCGGAGTCTTCTTGGGCACTAAAAATGGCACAAGACAACCACCCTAAAGTAGAGTTCTTATTTACTTCGGAGGTCGATTAATAGACAGTTAAGATTTGAATAGTACATGCTACTTAACTTCATAGCCTTATTAAAAAGGCTATTGAAATAATGTGCTCTTTTGCAAAAGGGTCTAGAATCCTAATTTCGACCATCAAATAAGCCTCTTCGTCTAAGAAAAAGTAATAACAACTGCACTTGTTGAATCATTATTGATGTTTGTTCTGTTAAGAAGTGTATATTGAAGTAATAATTATCAACCTAAAAATAAACGAATGTCATTTAATAGAAACGAAAAAATACAACCACCAGCAAATCTTAGTAGATACCTCATTTTTGGTGTTATTGGTCTCTTCCTTTTTATATCATTAACTAACACTACATTTTTAACGATCAAGTCTGGACAAAAAGGAGTTTTGTTTAAGCAGTTCGGAGGTGGTCTAGATAAAGAGACTATATATGGACAAGGATTCCAAGTAGTAATGCCATGGAACACAATGTTTATCTATGATGTAAAGACAAATGAAGCATTTGAAGAAATGGAAGTGCTCTCTAAAAATGGTCTTAATATCAATATAGAATTATCATATAGATATTCTCCCGTCCCTAACAAAATAGGATTTCTACATGATCAAATTGGTGTAGATTATAAAACTAGAATTATACAACCAGAGATTAGATCTGCAACCAGAGAAGTAATAGGTCAGTATAATCCTGAAGAACTATACTCAACTAAAAGAGAGGCTATACAACTTGAGATCTACGATAAAACTAAAGCAAAGTGTGCTGAAAAATATATCATCTTAGATGCGATACTTATTAGATCAGTAACATTACCGGATAACCTAAGAACTGCAATCGAGAAGAAACTAGAAGAAGAGCAGCTTTCTCTTCAGTACAAGTTTAAGATCGATAGAGAAAGACAAGAAGGAGAAAGAAGAATTATTGAAGCACAAGCAAAAGCAGATGCCAACAAAATTCTGAATGCTTCTCTTACTGACAAGATCCTTAGGGATAAAGGTATAGAAGCAACACTTACTTTAGCTGCATCACCTAATGCTAAGGTTGTAGTAGTTGGAGGTGGTGGTGACGGACTACCATTGATTTTGAATAATTAATTTACTAATCGTTCTAATACTCAAAACTGAACGTTCAAAATACGAAGCCTGATAGATTAATTTTTGTCAGGCTTTTTCATTTTTGTTATTTCATTTTATACCAATATATCTAACAAGCCTAATTCGAATAATTTATTAGTTGGTTGATAATATTGATTCTTGTTCTTATATTTAGGTAACCAATTACAAATTACATCATGCTGACACCAATTATCAGAGAAGATCTGCTCTACTACCTGTGGAAAACAAAGGCTTTTGACATGTCCAATCTCATTACCGAGGATGGTCAACCGATCGAAATCTTAGAATTTGGAAATCAAAATTACGATGCAGGGCCTGACTTCAGCAATGGAAAAGTAAAAATTGGAAACACCATCTGGGCAGGGAATATCGAAATGCATGTATATTCTAGTGACTGGGAAAGGCACAGCCATGATCTTGATAAAGCATACGATAATGTGATTCTACATGTAGTGTACGAGCATGATAGAGAAGTATACACCACTACGGAACAGTTTATCCCTTGTCTAGAACTTAAAAATAGAATCCCAGCAGAGCTCAAACAAAACTACGCTCAACTGATATCAAATAATAGCTGGATACCTTGTGAAAGCCAACTTCCGAATGTCCAAGAACATACAGTCACTTTTTGGTTACAGAGATTAGTAGCTGAACGCTTAGAGTCCAAGACAGAATACCTAAAATCAATTCTAGAAAGTACTAATAATGATTGGGAAGAGACCATGTATATATTTCTTATGAGATATATGGGTGCACGCGTCAATATGGATCCATTCGAATCACTGGCAAAGAATCTTCCATTATCCATTCTGCAAAAGAATAAAGATGATCTGCAAAAAATAGAAGCATTACTTTACGGTCAAGCAGGAATGCTCCTTGCCACTCATGCTGATGACAAATACTACAATGGCCTAAAATCAGAATACCAATTCCTATCAAAAAAATATCAGCTCAAAAATATACCACCTGTCTCTTGGAAATTTGCGAGAATGCGACCAGCAGGATTTCCAACAATTCGATTGGCTCAAATGGCTCAGATATTTTATAATACAGAACATCTATTTTCTCAAATATTGGAAGCGAAAAATACAAAGTCTATTAAGCGGTTATTCCAAGCTACACCTTCAGATTATTGGGAATACCACTACCGATTTGCGACTGATTCTATCTATAAAGAAAAGCAAATAGGCGACGGGTTTATCGATCTTATCATCATCAATGTGGTTAGCCCAATCCTATTCCTCTATGGTAAATCAATAGACAATGAAGAATATTGTGACAGAGCCATACAGCATCTCGAATCACTCAAGCCAGAAAAGAATAAGATCATAACCAATTATAAAGCGCTAGGTGTCAAGGCATGTTCCGCGGCAGATTCACAGGGCCTACTACAGCTCAAAAAAGCGTATTGCGATCCAAAACTGTGCCTTTCTTGCAGCATTGGAAATAAGCTAATTGGGTAAGTTTATCTGCATTTCAATTTATTCAACAAAATAAACGTGTTTTTATTTGCGTCTTAATGACACATATACTATATTTGTGTTAATCAAACGCAAAAAACATGAATGTAGGAGTAATCATAGCAAGATTTCAGACACCTTATCTTCACGAAGGACATAAAGCGCTCATGAGCGAGGTCACTAATAATCACGATAAACTGATCATCGTCCTAGGAGTATGTCCAGTAAGAGGAAGTAGAAAAAATCCGTATGATTACTTCACTCGTGAAAAGATGATCAAGCGGGAGTACCCTGAGGTGATCGTACTTCCCCTAAGTGATCATCCAAGTGATACACAATGGAGCGACAACTTAGATAATATTCTACTCACTGCAGGTCCCGCAGAGCATTTTGTATTATATGGCAGTAGAGATAGTTTCATTCCATATTATAGTGGTCGAAACAAGACGATAGAGTTACCAGAACATGGAGGCCATAATGCCACTGAACTTCGTAAAAAATATGCGGACAAGGTCTTCGATAGTCAAGACTTCCGAGCGGGTATACTATATGCATATCATAATCAATATCCAAAAGTATATCCCACTGTAGATATAGCAGTATTCCGAAATGAAGGCAAAGAAATACTTCTAGGAAAGAAGCCAAACAATATGAAATGGAGACTCATCGGCGGATATGTAGATCCTAGTGACGAGAAGCTAGAAGATGCCGCACTACGAGAACTCGAAGAAGAAGCAGGACCAATCGTAGTCAAAAACATGAGCTATGTGATGAGCACCAAAGTAGACGACTGGAGGTATAGAAGTGAAGTAGATAAGATCATAACTACAGTATTCCGATGTGAATATGTAAGTGGAGAGTTCCAAGCACAAGATGATATTTGTGAATTAGGCTGGCATAATGTGAAAGATTTGCCGGAAATGATAAAAGGTGGTGAAATTACACCAGAGCATGTTGTTATTATTGATAACACTAAATTTGTTTGGCAATAAAAAAGGAAGATTATGTGGTTCAAAAAATTAATGGGATTCGAGGATACAATATATAAAGATGTCCAAAGTAATATCAGAGTGAATGATAATAGGATAGAGTCTTTAGTAAATGGAAACTCTTATCAGTATGGGAAACTAGAGGTTTTATCATTGAGTGAATTGAAAGAAACATCGCCACCACGAGAGGTTTACAAGGACAAAATCCAAATAAACCAAATTATAGCTAATGTAACAGATCTCCACAATGATAAAAACAATGAAAATGCTATGTTTCAAGCAGCTTCTCAGTTTAATCTATTAGAAATGATTGGCCCTCATATTAGTCCCGAAAATGGAGTTGACCGTTACGAAAGAGATTATACTCAAGGTCCTGCATGTGCAATTGCGTGCGGCGCAGGTACGATTTATAGAAATTATTTTGCAAATGTAAATGGTCAAATAGGGCAAACAATTCATAACCAAATTGATTGTTTGTCTGAAATTGGAAATCAAATAAAAAATAAAGAATTGAATTTATGGAATATGCGAAATGGCTATGCATTGCCTAGCAAAGCCGGAATTTTACATATCAATAAAACTATCCTTAGCCTTTCAAAAGAAGATAGGGAAAGCCTAAAATCGAAATTAAAAGTTGGTATTCAATCAGATACACAAGTTACAAGTTCAATTAGTGGACATTTAGTAAATCAGGTTTATTGTTCCGCACTTCCAGTTTCGTATTCACAATTAGAACCTATCCTATTTGAAACATTTGCAAGATTGATTTTAGAAGCAACATATGAATCGACCTTTTATTCTGCATTAAGAAATATGGACAAAACAGGATGCAATAAACTATACCTAACATTAGTGGGTGGTGGTGCATTCGGAAACTGGAAAGAGTGGATCCTTGAGTCGATCTTAATTGCAGTTGAGAAGTTCAAATCAACACCGTTAGATGTAAAAATAGTTAGTTTTAGTAGTGTTGATGAAGGAATAAATAAAATGTTGAAAGCATACTAAAAACACAATTACCATGAAAAACAACAACCTAATACTCCTAGCAGACGCATATAAATACAGCCACCACAAATTATACTACCCTGGTACTACTAAAGTATATTCTTACCTAGAAAGCAGAGGTGGATATTTTGACACAACAGTATTTTATGGCTTACAGTACTTCCTCAAAGAATACTTAATAGGTCGAGCATTTACTCAAGAAGATCTTGATGAAGCCGAAAAATTCATGCCTCAAGTGTTTGGAAGAGATGATGTATTCGACAAATCAAAATTCCAATATATCTTAGATAAGCATGATGGTTACCTGCCTGTAAGAATCAAGGCTGTCCCAGAAGGAACAGAGATACCCGTAAGTAACGTCCTAATGACCATAGAAAACACAGATCCAGAATGCTATTGGTTGACTAACTTCTTAGAGACTTTATTAATGCAGGTTTGGTACCCGAGCACTGTAGCTACAATCAGTAAAGAAGTGAAAAAACTAGTTGTGAAGTACTATGACGAAACAGCCACTGAAGAATCTAAGGCAGGAATTGACTATGTGCTCAATGACTTCGGTTTCCGAGGTGTGAGTAGTGTCGAAAGTGCTAGCCTCGGCGGCAGTGCACATCTTACCAATTTCAACGGAAGTGATACGATCGCTGCATCTGTCTTAGCTCGAGACTATTATAATGCTGAGAAAATCTACGGAGTAAGTGTACCCGCAACCGAACATAGTATAGTCACTTTACTCGGCGAAGAAGGAGAGAAAGAAATATTCGAACATGTAATCGATACCTTCCCCTCCGGAATCATTGCTTGTGTTTCTGATAGCTATAATATATTTAGAGCTTGTAAAGAGTATTGGGGTGAAGAACTGAAAGAGAAAATACTAAGTCGTGACGGCGTACTAGTAATCCGCCCAGACAGCGGAGACCCAACGATGACATTATTGGCGATCTTTGAAATCTTGTTTGACAAATTCGGATTCGAGACGAATGACAAGGGTTACAAAGTTCTTCCACCACAAATACGGGTACTACAAGGAGATGGCGTTAATTATGAATCTATCCGAGACATATATGAAAAAATAAAAGCTGCCAAAATTAGTGCAGAGAATCTACTATTCGGGATGGGCGGAGCACTTCTACAAAAACTAGATAGAGATACTCAGAAGTATGCGCTTAAATGTTCCTATGCCGAAATAAATGGAGAGCCTGTAATCGTACAGAAACGCCCAACAGAAATGGATGCAAATGGAAACATTACAGAATCATTCAAAAAATCAAAAGGTGGTAGATTAAAATTGATTAATATAGATGGTGAATATAAAACGGTAAAAGAAGAGGAAAACCCTGACTATAAGGATGAGCTAATCACCGTCTTTGAAAACGGGATGATTGTTAAAGAGTGGAGTTTTGAAGAAATAAGGGATAGGGCGAAGATTTGATCTGAAGGTTTTTAGAAGTTATATATGTTTATTGCTTGTAGGAATTGCTAATTGGGATGCTTTCCACCCCCTAGCCCCCTCCAAAGGGGGATATGCGGGGCATGGCTCTGGCAATGCCAAAATCACAATACGGAATCACCTGCCCGAGCCACTCTAAATATCCCCCTTTGGAGGGGGCGAAGGGGGTGGACGTCAACATCCCAAACAGAACAACAACAACAACAACAACAACAACAACAACAACCATACTTATATATTTAACGAAAATCTAAACCCATGCTCCCACAGGCATCCAAAAGAAACAACTTTCACTACAACAAAAAGCTGAAACAATTTGCTAAACAAAACAAAAAGCAAATGCCGAAATCAGCTGTTTATATGTGGAAATTCATATTATCAAGTGGTCAGATGTTGGGATATAAATTCCGTAGAGAAAGACCAATTTTGAATTACATTGTTGACTTTGTTTGCCTAGAATTGATGTTAGTAATAGAAGTAGATGGTATTAGCCATGAAACCGAGGAAGCATTTAGAAAAGATAGAAAACGAGATCAAAATTTGAAAGAAATTGGTTTTTCTGTTTTAAGATTTTCATCTTTGATTGTGATTAAAGACAGACCTTCGGTAAATGAGATTATTGCTGGATGGATTGAAGAAAATACAGATGGTCCTTCTATTGAGAGGGGAGGTAAACAAAAGAAGAAGGTTGTAAGTAAGATAGATAGTGGTCTTCCACCCCCGTTGCCCCCCCAAAGGGGGATTGAGCGCTTCATGGCTCTGGCAGATATAAGAATTTAGAAAAACATTAGCCCGATCCACCAAATAATATCCCCCTTCGGAGAGGGCAAAAGCGTTTAAGAATGAACGCTCACCACTATAGATTTACAGCAATGAGACAATAAGAGGAAGTGAGCGTCAACAGCCAACTAGAACCAATCCGTCAACCTAAAAAGCACCAAACAAAAAACTTAACCTATGAAAAAGATACTATTCCATACCAAAGCATACACCTACCTAGCTAACAAACTACTCGCAGAAGGGAAATATGAAGAAGGGCATATCGAACTATCCCACTTCGCAGATGGAGAAAGGTACCAACGCATATTAACCAATGTAGAGGACCGAAAAGTCATCGTTCTTGGAGGAACAATTGATGATTCATCAACGCTAGAGTTATATGATCTTTGTAGTACGTTGGTGAAATTAGGTGCTAGTAGTTTGAGTATCGTAATTCCATATTTTGGATACTCGACCATGGAGCGAGCAGTGAAAGAGGGGGAAGTAGTAACTGCGAAAACAAGAGCTCGATTATTGTCTTCTATCCCACGGAGTACAAAGGGAAACAGAGTCTATCTATTTGATCTCCATACTGAGGGTCTTCCTCATTACTTTGAAGGTCACCTGAGAGCGGTACACGTATATTGTAAGGATATCATCATGAAAGCAGTAAATGACTTTGGAGGAAGCGATTGTATTCTCGCGAGCACTGATGCTGGCCGGGCAAAATGGGTAGAATCACTAGCGAATGATCTCGGGTTACAAGCCGCATTTGCACTCAAGCGTCGCCTAAGTGGAACAGATACTGAAGTTACAGCCATCAATGCAGATGTGGAAAATAAGACCGTTATCATTTATGATGATATGATTAGGTCAGGAAGCAGTCTTATCAATGCAGCAAAGGCTTATAAAGAGGCTGGTGCCGGTAAGATATTTGTTATTACTACACACGGAATTTTCGTAAATGGCGCAGTTGAGAGACTTAAGAATTCTAGAGTAATCGAAAAGATCATTTGTACGGATACCCATGCAAATACACAGAAGATTAATGATTCATTTGTGGAGGTGAGAAGTATAGCAGGATTGGTGGATAGTCGGTTATGATTAACGATAAAAAATGACATCAAAATAGTGCCCTCTGATTTTAATCAAGTATTCAACTGCTCAAGCAGAAGATTAAGTTTAGTCTTACTGATTGGTAATTCTTGATCGTCGATTAATACCATAGAATTTCTGATGGACTTGATTTTTGATATATTTATTAGATATGATTTATGAATTCTAAAGAATGAATCCCCCGCAATTTTTGCTTCTATTGCCTTCATTGATGATTTTGTAATGACCCGTTTATCTTCATTGTCTAGGTAGATTTTCACATAATCTTTCATCCCTTCTATGTAGGTGATATCTTTGATTATGATCTTGATCAGCGCATATTCCGAATAGACAAAAATATGGTCAAACACTTTTTCTAATGATGGTGTTATAGTTTCTTGATTATGAATTTTGGCAAATTTTAGTGCCTTAGATATAGCAAGTGAAAACCTTTCATAACCGACTGGTTTTACCAGGTAGTCTACCACATTAAGTTCGAATCCTTCGGCTGCATATTGCTGATATGCTGATACAAAAATAGTCAAAGGGGGATCTGATAATGTTTTTAAAAATTGGGTGCCTAACATCCCCGGCATTTGTATATCTAAAAACATCATGTCCACTTCCTGCGAATGCAGTACAGACGTAGCCTCATTTACATTCCTAAATGACCCCGTAAGTGTAAGGTTTGGGTGCTGATCGATATAATCTTCGATAAGTTTTCTACCCATGAATTCATCATCCACGACTATGCACTTCAGTAGTATGTGAGGAATATTACTCATTCTCTATTTAGTTTTAATTCTAGATGAACAACATACCAATCTTTTTCTATTCCTTGTTCTAATTTATGTGAATTAGGGTATAATAATTCTAGTCTTCTTTTCACATTCTCCAAACCTATACCTCCAGTTGCTTCCTGCCTTTCGATCACTTTTTGATATTTGTTCTTAACATCCAACTTTAATACATTCGCTTCCATAGAGATCACTACATTTATCTCAGGGTCAGATATAGCAGCAGTTCCATGCTTAAATGCATTTTCGACATAAGGGACCATAAGCATCGGCTCTATCATATATGGAGTAAAATCACCTTCGCATTGATATACGATTTTTACATCTTGACCGAACCTTACCGTTTGTAACTCAATATAATTTTTCAAATATTGCACTTCAGAATTCAAGGGCACTTCATTATTATTACAATCATAGATCATGTATTTGATGATATCTGATAATTTTAAGACGAGTTCTTCAGCCTTATCTGACTTTGTCCTCACCAGATACAATACGCTATTGAGTGTGTTCAAGAGAAAGTGAGGACTGACTTGTGATCGAAGAAAAGATAATTCTGACTCCATTCTTTCTTTCTTCTCGTCCTTCTTTTTTTGTTCTTCTCGCACAAAGTAGTCAATAAGTCCATAGACCGTACTGATCAAAACTATAAAGGCTAATGGCAAGAGTGGCTTTGTCCATGCTCTAAATGAACTAAGCTCTCCTCTGATCCCTCTTCCTTGTGACGGATGCGGAGTTCCATCAATATTATTGGGATTAGAGATAGCGTCTATTGTACCTGGTCCAATCTTAAACTCTATAAAAACGCTCATTAAATAGAATACTAAAACAACCAATATTAGGCTTAAGATATACTTACCAATTCCCTTTTTTTCGAATACATTGGGTATTAGGAAACTACAATTAAGATAGAATAACGGGATAAGTAGTGCGCAAGAAAAAATAAGCTTCCACGGAATACCTTGGTGGCCCAACACGTAATAAAACATCGACACGGGCAACAATATCCACATGCACCAAAAGACTATTTGAAACAATAGTTTGTACAGTTGATAGACCTTGGATGTATTATTATTAAGCATCATAATACTCAAAGGTATTGTAATAAATCTAAATGAACCACAACAATTGGCAACCTAGAGTACCACAATACTACAGATGGTCTACACACTTATCTGAATTGTCTACTCAATACAGCCATTGGACTATTCTCTGTAAAAAACAGATCACTTTAAACGTTTTTTGTAAGTCAATATATTTCCAAATAGAGAATAACATCTTTGAACAATGCTAAAATATTCCTTTACAATTTTACTGTTTACTTTCACTACTAGCTTATCCGCTCAATTTGATTGTCATGTCGATTATAAGTTCGAAGATCGTCCGCTAAATGAAGTCTTTGACAGATGGAACAAATGGTGCAAAGTCGATATTATTTATGATGTGACCGAAGCCTCTAGCCTCAAAATAACAGGCGATCACGATATGTTGCCTCTGAAAAAAGCATTAGATTTTGCTTTGATGGATACTAATTTAGCTTGGAAAAAAAGAGACGATAAAACTATCGAAGTATTAAAAAAAATAGATGCTATTGAATTTATCAAAATCACGAGCGAATACAAAAATACCGATCTAGAGACAGTGATCAATATCTGGAAGTGGAACTATAAACTTGATATTGAATATAATAAAGAGGATATAAAAGGTATAAAAATATTCGGTAAGCTCACGGATGAGCCCATGAATATAGCATTCGAAAAAATACTGGCCGCTACCCCATTAGAATTCCGTATCGAAGGAGATAAGAAGGTTGTCTTATATCTTCCAGAAGAAAAAAAGATCGATCTGAAAAACATCGGAAAAGTATCTTATGATTTGACAGTAGCAGGTGTAATCAAGGATGAAGAGACCGGAGAAACCCTACCCTTTGCAAATGTCATGATTAAAGGATCTGAACAAGGAACGACTTCGAATCTTGATGGCCATTTCACTATACAAAATGTACCTTCTGACACCGCAACATTAATCCTATCTTATATAGGTTACCTAGGCAAAGAGTTCCGTCTATTACCTAATTATGATATCGAACACCTAGAACTATTTCTAAATTCTGGATCTAATCAGATGGATGAAATAACGGTTACCGCTCAAAAGAAAGAACAAATAATGAAACAGTCCGGTATAAGTAAAATCGGAATGACTACCGAAATAGCAAGTATCCTTCCTAGTACTGGAGAGAAAGATATATTCAGATCATTACAACTTCTTCCTGGGGTGAGCGGAACAAATGAAAGTTCATCAGGACTCTATGTCCGTGGTGGTACTCCAGATCAAAACTTAATATTATTAGATGGTTTTACGGTGTACCATGTTGATCATTTATATGGTTTTTTCAGTGCTTTCAATAGTAATGCAATTAAGGATGTGCAACTATATAAAGGTGGCTTCGAATCGAAGTTCGGTGGTCGATTATCGAGTGTCGTGGATATAACCGCTAAAGACGGAAATTCTCAACAATTCAATGCCGGCGTAAATCTGAGTTTCCTAAGTATGAACGGATTCGTCGAGTCTCCATTTGCCAACGGAAAGGGATCATTCATAGTAACTGCAAGAAGATCCTATCAAAGTTTCTTATACAACAGCCTATTCGATTCATTCACCGGTACCACAGAAGAAACTGCAGAACCGACTCCTCAGAGAGGGCGTGGTGGATTTGGACAGACAGAGGTGCAGCCGACTTCATATTTTTATGACCTGAATGCAAAGGTTACCTATAGAATGTCACAAAAAGATAAGCTGACTTTCAGTTTTTACAATGGGGAAGACGATCTCGATAACTCAAGAATATTCGATAGTAGTGATGCAGGTGGTCCATTTGGGGGTAACACTAATTTTAATTTCCAAAGTGATAATGTCGATGTAAGTAACTGGGGAAATGTTGGAACAAGCCTCAAATGGTCAAGAAAATGGTCTAATAAGTTTTTCACAAACACGGTAGCTTCTTACTCTAATTATTTTAGTCAGAGAGAGCAAAGTGATATTACTACGATCACTAGAGAGGATACTACTTTTGTACGATCTGCCGGTACTTATGAAGACAATGATCTTAAAGATCTATCTCTAAAAATAGACAATGAATATGAAATAACATCAAACAACAAATTGGAATTTGGATTGCAACTAACGAATAATGACATTGCATATTCATACATCCAGAATGATACAATGAGCCTGATAGATAGAGCTAATAAAGCAACGATATCTTCATTCTACCTGCAGGATAGAATTACACTATTCGATAGATTAATACTCAATGGAGGGCTAAGAGCTACTAACTATAGTATTACAGGCAAGAACTACTTGGAGCCGAGAGCATCATTCACTTATTTATTGAATGAAAAACTAAAATTCAAGGGCGCTTATGGTCAATATAATCAATTTGCCACCCGAGTAGTGAGGGAGGATATCCAAGAAGGTAGTCGTGATTTCTGGATACTTGCGGATGATGAATTCATACCAACCGCTAATTCTACTCACTATATTCTTGGTGCATCATATGACATCAGTAATTACTTATTCGATGTTGAGTTGTTTTACAAAGACTATGGCGGTCTATCAGAATATACGACTCGGTTTACATCTTCTGGTTTCGGACCGAACCAAACGCTTAATCTTGACGAGCAGTTTTTCACTGGTACTGGTGTGGCAAAAGGTGCCGAATTTTTGGTGCAAAAGAAAGCAGGGAATTTCACAGGATGGTTAGGTTATACTTGGAGTGAGGTTTTATATAACTTCCCAGCATTCGGAGAGTCTAGTTTTTATGCAAACCAAGATACCCGAAATGAATTCAAAGCAGTAGCGAGCTATAGAACTAAGAAGTTTGATCTATCTGCAACCTTCGTGTACGGAACAGGAAGGCCTTATACCGCACCCGTAGGATTTTACGAAGTAGAGTTACTAGATGGAAACGTGGAACCATATTTTCAAGTAAGTGAAAAGAACGCACTAAGATATCCTGACTACCATAGAATGGATGTATCAGCAAACTATAATTTCAATCTCGGTGAAACCAAAGCTAAAATAGGATTATCCGTATTCAACGTATATAATAGAAATAACACTTGGTACAAAGAATATGATGTAATCGAAGGCGAACTATTAGAAACAGATATATCACTATTAGGAATTACCCCTAGTCTTTACTTCAATTGGTCGTTACATTAATATGTTCAATGATTAATTCATCAAGACTTTATTAATACAGACCAAAAATAAAATAACGTTATGAAACTCTGATGACTAAGCTTTAGAGACCAGAGGAAAAAATTAGCTTCCTGTATTAATATTAATTGCCCTTATCCCGATAGCTATCGGGATTATTTATTGAGTCAGAAATTAGCTTAGACACCCAGGGAAATGATTAGATATAAATTGTTGATTTACAGCGAAAATAAAATTTTAAACATATGAAATATATATACTTATTACTTATATCCATTGCTATCATATCCTGTGAAAAACAAGATACCACAATCACCACGAATGATGCTATCGTAGTACTCGCATACTTATATGCTGATACTCCGATAGATAGCATACGTGTAACTAAAACCATCCCTTACACATCTGAAGACGGTCTAGAAGTGATAGATGACCTTTCTATTATCATCAGTACAGCTGATGAAGACATCCTACTAGAATCTATAGGTGATGGATATTACCGCAATCTTGATCATATCATTCAACAAGAAACAGCCTATAGCCTATATTTTGAATATAACGGAAAGGAAATATCTTCACAGACTTATATTAAATCTTCCGTAGATGTCTCTCTATCAAGAACAGAAATTGAACTGGACAAAGTGGAACTCCCAGAAATAGGACAAGGAGGACCGGGTGGTCCAGGTGGACCAGGCGTCCAGCCAGATGAAGAAATAGTGGATATAATCTGGCAAAATGATAACAGTGACTACTATTTTGTAGTCATCGAAAATATAGAAGAAGAACCAGAATACGTAAATGAATTCTTTCAACAGTTAGAAAATGATGAGGACCGACCACAAAGAGTATTTAGAACAGAACCTGACATCATGGATACTTATTCTATCAATTCACGAAGAGAATTGCAGACATATGGAACATATGAAATCATTGTCTACAGACTGAATACCGAGTATGCTGCGCTTTATAATACAGTAGGTAGTTCTACTTTATCTATTGAGGAGCCACCATCAAATATTGTGAATGGTCTTGGGATATTTACCGGTGTTACAGCACACACAGTATACCTTGAGGTTAATGAAGGGTAAGGTAATGATACTTTTATCGTTTCTATAAACACCGATCAATCCTATCAAAAATAGGACTAAAATCAATTAAATCTGTAATGTCCAAAATTCGAATAGTCTAACTTCAAAAATTAATCTATTTTTGCACCTTCCAATTTTTAAAAGGTAAAAAAGAATTATGGATTTTAAAAGTCTAGTATCACACAGTAAAGAATATGGATTTGTATTCCAATCATCAGAAATATATGATGGCTTGAGTGCTGCATATGATTATGGTCCAAATGGAGTAGAACTAAAAAATAATATCAAGCAGTACTGGTGGAAAAGTATGGTGCAGATGCACGCTAATATCACAGGTCTTGATGCATCGATATTTATGCACCCCAAGACTTGGAAGGCGTCTGGTCACGTAGATGCATTCAACGATCCGATGGTCGACAATAAAGATTCTAAAAAAAGATATAGAGCAGATGTACTTATAGAAGCATACTGCGAAAAGATCGAAAACAAGATCAAAAAGGATGTAGATAAAGCTAGAAAGAAATTCGGTGACGAGTTCAATGAAGCAGAATTTCGATCCACAAACGGTCGTATCCTCGATCGTCAAGCAAAAATAGATGATATCCTAGGCAAGATGAACAATGCCATGAGGGATGCAGATATGGATGGACTGAAGACACTGATCGTAGATTTAGAAATCCCATGTCCTGATTCAGGTTCGCGGAATTGGACAGATGTTCGTCAGTTCAACCTTATGTTTTCTACTCAACTCGGCAGTATCGCTGGAGAAGAAGGAAAACTATATCTAAGACCTGAGACAGCTCAAGGAATCTTTGTGAATTTCTTGAATGTACAGAAAACAACTAGACAAAAACTTCCATTTGGTATAGCTCAGATCGGTAAGGCTTTCAGAAATGAGATCGTTGCGCGTCAGTTCATATTCAGAATGAGAGAGTTTGAGCAAATGGAAATGCAATTTTTTGTAAAGCCAGGTACTCAGAAAGAATACTTTGATTACTGGAAAGAAACAAGAATGAAATGGCATACAAACCTCGGCACACCAGCTGACAAGCTTAGATGGCATGATCATGATAATCTTGCTCACTATGCTGATGCAGCAACTGACATCGAGTTTGACTTCCCGTTCGGATTTAGAGAACTAGAAGGTATACACTCTCGTACTGATTTCGATCTTAATGCGCACCAAGATTTATCTGGTAAGAAGTTACAGTACTTTGATCCTGCACTTAATGAAAGTTATGTTCCATATGTAGTGGAGACTTCGTTAGGTTGTGATAGAATGTTCTTATCTCAAATGGCTAATGCACTACAAGAGGAAACAGTACCAGATGCAGATGGTAAAGATAGTACTAGAATTGTATTAAAATTGAACCCAGCGATTGCACCAGTGAAAGTTGCAGTACTTCCATTATTGAAAAATAAAGAGGAATTGACTAAAGCTGCTTCTGACGTATTCGACAAGCTGAAAACAAGCTTCAACTGTCAGTACGACGAGAAAGATGCGATTGGAAAAAGGTATAGAAGACAGGATGCGATTGGTACTCCATACTGTGTGACGATAGATTTCGATACACTAGAGGACGGTACGGTTACAATAAGAGACAGAGATTCTTTAAAGCAAGAAAGAGTAAACATTGATGATCTTAAAGCAAAAGTATTTGCAGGAACAGATATGGGTAACTTGATGTAAAAGACAACTCAAATAGATATAAAAGCCAGGTGATGTGATGTTATCTGGCTTTTTGCTTTCGATTTAAATTACATGAATCATCACTACCAAGATGTATTCTTAGAAAATCGTATAGAATCGATGTTACAAACATCGACCATCAATCTGGGCTCGGGCTGTGGTGATTCAGTTTAAAGTTTTATTTGTATTACTTAAATATAACCGCTAAAAAAAATTCGGCGTGTTAAAAACCACAAGTGCTCAATAATGTCCTACTTTGCACAAAATTGTAACTTTAAACAATCTATTTTTGCACTCTTTTTAAAAAACAATAAATCTCATGAGCAAAGGCTATTTTCAACCAGAAGATCTAAAGAAGTTTCCGCAGATTACTGAATTTCAAGAAGAAATGGGAAAGAAATTCTTCGACTATTATGGAACGGTATTCGAAGAAGGAGCATTGACAAAAAGAGAAAAATGCTTGATTGCTCTCGCTGTAGCACATGCTATTAATTGTCCTTACTGTATGGATTCTTATACTGGAGCTAGCTTATCAAACGGAGCTGACGAAGAACAGATGATGGAGGCCGTACATGTCGCAGCAGCTATCAAAAGTGGTGCAACATTGGCCAACAGTGTGATGATGATGAATCAAGTGAAAGCAAAATTAATGTAATCCGGAATGGGAGTAAAGCAAAGAACAAAATCACTTAAGAAATCTAATAATGCCCTAGACGATACATTCATGCAATTGAAAGTATTGAACGGTGCAGATGTAGAAGGTAAAGATTTCGAAAAGTTCGGGGATAAAGTGGGGTACGTAATAAAACCTAATGCTGTTGAGATATTTCAACTTAACATAGGTAAGCTTTGTAATCAGACTTGCTCTCACTGTCATGTAGATGCGGGACCTGATAGAAAGGTCGAGAACATGAATAAAGAGACACTTCAAAAATGTCTTGATATCGTGCGTGAACATAAGATACCGACTGTCGATATAACAGGTGGTGCGCCAGAAATGAATGCTCACTTCAGATGGTTTGTAGAAGAATGTACTGCAATGGGCGTAAGAGTGATGAACAGGTGTAACCTAACCATCATCAAAGCGAATCCTAAGTATGCAAACCTTCCACAGTTCTTTGCAGATAATAATGTACACATCATATCATCACTACCATATTTTACTAAGACAAGAACGGATAGTCAAAGAGGTGATGGTGTATTCGAAGACAGTATAGCCGCTCTCCAAGAACTGAATGCTGTAGGTTATGGTATCGAAGGTTCTGGATTTCAAATGGATCTCGTTTTTAATCCATCCGGTGCGTATTTACCAGGTGATCAGGCGTCTTTAGAGTCAGAATTCAAAAGACAACTGAAGAGAAGATATAATATTGAATTCAATAGCCTGTTCGCTATTACCAATCTACCAGTTGCTAGGTTCTTAGATTATTTAGTAGAATCGGGCAACTATAGTCAATATATGACCGAACTTATAGAGGCATTCAACCCAGCCACTATCACAGGTCTTATGTGTAGAAATACGATAAGTGTATCTTGGGAAGGATTTGTATATGATTGTGATTTCAATCAAATGCTAGACCTAAAAGTAGCGGCGAAATCACAGCACATAGATGATTTTGATATGGATGCTCTTATGGGACGTGATGTTGTACTTAATCAGCATTGTTACGGATGTACCGCTGGTGCTGGAAGCAGCTGTGGAGGAGAAATTGTGTAAACGCTTATTAGTTCACGACTATCAAATTACTAGCCTTTTTCTTCTAGACTAACGTCTATTCCCTGACAATTTAAATTTTAAAGAATTAGAATTTTATTTCCTATTTGCACCTTGTTAAAACGAATAATTTAGTAAATAGCAGTATTAACAAACTTACTGCTATGGAAACTAGGTTATTTGAATATATAGAAAGGCAATTAGAAAAACACCCTCTTGATAAAAGTGTCGGTAGAAAAGAAGGAGATGGATGGAAGTTTTGGAGTACCCAAGAAATCATCGACTCTGCCCATAAATTAGCTTCTGGCCTCATAGATCTTGGTCTCAAAAAAGGAGATAAAGTATCTATGGTCGCTTATAAAAACAGGCCTGAATGGTACATAGTAGATCTAGCTACTCAGTATTTAGGTATTACCAACGTGCCGCTATACCCTACCATAAGTTCTAACGAATATGTCTATATTCTCAATGATTCTGAAGTAAAAGCGTGTTTTGTGGGAGCGGAAGATCTCTATGAGAAAGTAGAAACGGCCAAACAGGGTGTAAGTACGTTGCAACACATATATACATTTGACAAAGCAGCTGGAAAGCCATTCTACGAAGACTTATTCAATGATAATCATAAAGATGCAGTCTTAGCATCAAAAGATACGATCAAAGCGGAAGATCTAGCGACGATCATATACACTTCAGGTACTACAGGAAATCCAAAGGGGGTAATGCTATCTCACAAAAACATCAGTCATGTAGTTGATGTAACATTGGAATCATTCCCACTTACTCCAGAGGGAAAGGTTTTGAGTTTTCTACCGTTCTGCCATATTTTTGAGCGTGCTTGTATTTATGGATATTCCGATTCTTGCGTATCAGTGTATTGCACTGGCACCGATAATTTAGGAGGAGAGAATGGCGATCTGAAGTCTGTTGGACCACAGTTTTTCACAACAGTACCAAGACTCCTAGAAAAAGTCTACGAAAAGATATACAACAAAGGCCTAGAATTAACTGGAGCTAAGAAAAAATTATTCTTCTGGGCACTTAGTCTAGCTGATGAGTATGAGCACGGAAAAACATTCTCAGGAATGGCGGCGATCAAAAGAAAAATTGCTGATAAACTTATCTTCTCTAAATGGAGAGAGGCCCTAGGTGGAAATGTACAAGGTATCGTAACAGGTGCTGCACCATGTCCGACTAAGATCATCAAAGTATTCTCTACTGCCGGCATCAAAGTACTAGAAGGATATGGACTTACTGAAACGAGTCCTACCCTATCAGTAAACAGATTCGATGGTTATGCAAAAGTAGGTTCTGTAGGGCCCGTAATAGAAGGCGTGGATCTGCATATTGACGACTCAGACCCTAACTATGCAGATGGAGAAGGCGAAATACTTGTAAATGGACCAAACATCATGCTTGGTTATTACAACAAGCCGGAAGCCAATGCCGCAGTATTCACAGAATTAGGAGGAAAGAGATACTTCAAAACTGGAGATATCGGAAAACTAGTGGATGGACCAAAAGGCAAACAATACCTCAAAATCACAGATCGTAAAAAAGAACTTCTCAAAACATCTGGTGGCAAATATGTTGCTCCCGCCCCTATAGAAAACAAGCTCAAAGAAGATTTCCTCATAGAGCAGGTGATGGTAGTAGGTGACGCACAGAAATTTGTATCTGCCCTAATCGTTCCTGCAGAGGAAGCACTCAAAGACTGGTGTGGTAGTAATAATATAAAATGGACAGACCTTAAAACGGCTTGTGCTGACGAAAAAGTAATCAATTGCTTTCAAGAGTGCATCAATAAAGCAAATCCAAACTTCAGCCATGTAGAGCAAATCAAGAAATTTACGATTCTCCCTACAACATGGGAAGCCGTAAGACCAAATGGTGAGAAAACTGAACTTACTCCTACCATGAAGCTCAAACGTAGAGTAATCGCTGAGAAATATGGTAAAGAGATAGAAGCTATATATGGATGATAGTTTAGTTGATATATCACAAAAAAAATGAGCGGAAGGAATCAATGATATCATTGATTCCTTCCGTTTTGACTTTAATATTAAAAAATATGAATATTGATGAATGTCCTTGTATGAGCTCGAAATCATACAACTCTTGCTGTGAGCCTTTTCACAAAGGAACGACAAAGCCAGAAACCGCTGAACAACTCATGCGGTCACGGTATACTGCATATCATAAAGCACTAGTCGATTATCTAGTCCAATCGACTCATCCAGATAAGTTACGTCCGAATTACAGACAACAATTGGAAAGCACTAAAAATGATACAGATTGGTTAGGGATGGAAGTGTTGAGCACATCAATGGGCACTCAATCAGATAAGATAGGAAAAGTGCACTTTATTGCTCGATATGCTATAAATGGTAAAGAAACCGAGATGCAGGAGCATTCAAGGTTTAGAAGATACCAAGGTAATTGGGTTTACTTCGATGATGAAGGATAAGTCTCCTATAAAAAACAATGACATTCCCTCAAATAATACTACCTTAGACAACTAAATTTAAATACAACCTACCAAACGCCAATGACTAACATGTCTCGACCAGAGTAAGTAATTAAGGTCCTTGGTTAATTATGAGTGCCATTAAATTTTTATTTAGAGATATAAAAAGAACAACATCGGACACTCAAGAAAACAAATAATAGAATCGTGGATCTAAAAACATTTTGGAGAAATTGATTGGCTTTTGTAGCATTTATTGACTGGCTTTTGTAGCATTTCAAAGAAATGCGGGAAAACAGTCAAAAAGAAATGCGGGAAAACGATCAAATGTGGGAAACCCGACTAAATATAGATCGTTGATTACCGACGAAAATAAAATTTTAAATAAATGAAAGTAAAGTTTTGTGGAGCAGCGCAGTTTGTAACAGGAAGTAGTCACTTGATTACGCTTGATGATGGATATAAGATATTGTTAGACTGTGGTCTATTCCAAGGGAAAGGTCGACATATCTGGGATTATAACAACAATTGGAATTTCACACCAGCAGATATAGATTGCCTTATATTATCTCATGCCCATATCGACCATACAGGAAGAGTTCCTAAGTTGGTTCAAGATGGATTTACGGGCGACATTCACTGTACACACGCTACTCGTAGTCTATGTACTATCATGTTATTGGATAGTGCAAAGATCCAAGAGCGAGATGTAGAATGGCACAATAAAAAAATTCTCAAAAAGAGAAGAAAGGATCTTAAAAAGATCAGAAAACCGCTATATACTAGTGAAATTGTAGGGCCTACATTGGACTTGTTTATCGGCTACAACTATAACAGATGGCATAGAATCAATGAGAAAGTGTCTGTCATGTTCAAAGATGCAGGACATATCCTAGGTAGTGCTAGTGTAACCCTTAAGATCACTGAGAACGGTAAAGAAAGATTCGTCGGATTTACTGGAGATATCGGTAGACCAGACAGGCCTATCCTTCGTAGTCCACAGCAAATGCCAGAGGTAGAATACTTAATCTGTGAGTCGACTTATGGAGATAAGGATCACTTATTACCACCAGAGCAATCAGAAGAATTTCTCAAAGTGCTCATAGAAACTTGTGTGGAAAAGAAGGGAAAATTAATCATCCCTGCCTTCAGTGTCGGTCGTACACAGGAGATTGTATATATGCTTGATAAGCTAGAAACAGCTGGGCTCCTACCAAAACTGCCCGTCTACGTGGATAGTCCTCTTGCGGTAAATGCAACCATGATCTTTGGTCAACACCCAGAATGTTTCGATAACGAACTGAACGAATATCTCCTTATCGATGACAACCCATTTGGGTTCAATGATCTGAATTATATCCGTGATGTCAAAGACTCGAAAGCACTCAATGATACAGATGAGCCATGTGTGATCATAAGTTCTTCTGGTATGATGAATGCCGGTCGAGTAAAGCACCACTTGTTCAATAATATCGAAAATCCGAAAAACACATTCTTGATCGTAGGGTACTGTTCCCCATCTACACCCGGTGGGATGCTGAGAGATGGAGTAGAAAGTATCAAGTTATTTGGCGAATGGAAGATGGTAAAAGCGGATGTAAAAGTAATGGATTCATTCTCTGCCCATGGAGATAGAAATGAAATGCATGACTTTATATCTAATCAAAAAGATGTTAAGAAGATTTTCTTAGTTCATGGGGAAATAGAAAGACAGACAAAATGGAAAGAATTCTTAAATGAAAAAGGCTTCAAAGATGTTGAGATTCCTGCAGAGGGAGATGAATTTGATATGCCTTGATTTATTGCGGAACTGCCTGAATTGCTAGAATCGCAGAATCGACTTTTGGTGTTTGAAAAATAATATTAGCGGATGGACATTGGTCTATCCGCTTTTTTTTGCTTAAATGATAAGGTTAAACTTTATCCATAAATGCACAACCAAAGTTAAAATCTAGGTCCATGTAGATTGAGAGCGTTACTCAAAAATAAATTTGTATACATTCATATATAAAAATCATGAATGCATTTTGCGGAATTAATAGAGTCTCTAGAGTTGCAGAACTACTTTATGACATTGGCAAAAACAGCGATTAAGCGATTCTAGCTGAAATGCGATTTTGCGGCGAAGCAAAAAAGGAAGACCTATATATTAAACCTTATCCCTAGATTGTAAGTAGCGGCTTGCCCGCCATTCTCCGCTAAAAATTCGTTTGAAAACTTTGTATACAAGAGTTCTAATTCAAAATTTGGGGTAAATTGATACTTTGCTCCTAGCCCGATTTGTGTGAAATAATCAAAATCCGCTGCCAAAGTTGGCGAAAATCCAGACAACGCATAGATCGTGCTCCTCCAATTCGGGTTGTAACTTAATATAAGTGTAGCAGGTGTAGAGACTCTATTGCTGTTTCCATTGCCTAACAGACCAATATCTTCTATTAAAAGATCTATCTCCGTAAAGAGTGAGAAGTAAGAACCTATCGGAAAATCATTAAAAAATTGAGTGTGCCATGTAGCTCCACTCCAATCTATGTATGGTTGTGGCGTTGTCCTTCCTGACAAGTCATTTCCTATCGGAAATACGAAGGTTGATTGGATAGAAAAATTTTCCCATTTAGGTATAGGTGCATATCTTATATGTGGTCCAAATGCTGTAATTCCAGATCTAGAACTGCCAATTTCATCAGATCCAAATACGTCAAAAGCGGAGGAAGGAAGTGAGTGGTTTCTCACTCTTCTGAATCTTGTTGCAAATCCAATGTTTAGTCTATCATTCAACCCATACAATACGTTAAGCGATGTCGTAAAAAAGGTAGAACGGTCTGTTAGCTCACCAATGTTTCCTTTCTTTTCAGAATACAGATTATTAAAAAACCTTACCTCTATGGATCCTCGAGGAACAGTAGAGGATACGATATATCTTATTGTTTTGGGAGCGACTAATCCTTTTGTATTATCTTTTTTTTTTCTGTATTGTTTAAAGTCCAATCATACTTATAATAGCTGACATTGGCCGACTTGTCTATTGCTGAACTTCTATATTTATTGATAAATTCTAAAACAGAACTTTCATTCCCTCCAAAATCACCAACATACCATTTGAATATCTGAGATAATTCTACCTTTTCGCCAACCACTTTTAGAAACCCAGGGTTATTCATGGCTTCCGCTGTTTGTTGTTCCAACTGTAGTTCCAATTTATTCGGAGTATATGCGACATTAGTAATCGGTGGGCAGCCAATTGCCCCACAAACTAGCACAAAATGAAATCTCGCATCTCCGTATGGCTTCAGCAAGAATTCTTTTTCCAACTTATTAAGTGTCATCGTTTGTCCAGCAACCGTGATCTTTTTACTGTCAAAAAATCCAGCAATATCCATCGGAGATTCTATAGGATAATTCTTACCTACTAGGTTAATTACATTGAGATTATATGAGTTAATATAAAATGCCTTCTTTGTGTTTTCTGACGCATTAGATAGGTCAGCACTTTCTATTTGCTTAATTAACAATCCTAATGATGCATCCGAAGAAGCTTGACTGTAATTCACAAGTCCATCAGTAACTGAATTTTGCAAAAAGCTATTTACCTCATTGAAAAAAGCTTTATCAATTTTCTGCGCTTGCGCTATTCCAAATATCAGGAATATGAATGCGATTGTAGTATAGAATCTCTTTAACATTATTTTATTTCTTTATAGAGCAAGTGAAATCTTTGCTTCCCTATACTCCATATTCTATCATATGGTTGCTTAACTTGGAAATATTTTTCTGAGAAGAATCAACTACTTCTTCCGCTCTGCAACATATTTAATCAATGATCGTATTGACTCACGAGCTTCATTATCTGGAAAAGTATCCAAAAGATCAAAAGCTTCTTGTTGATATCGATTCATTACGTCTTTGGTATATTGAAGACCTCCACTTTTTTTGACAAATTCTATTACCTCTTTTACCTTTTTAGGATTAGTACTATCTTTCTTTATGATGTTGATAATCCTCTTTTTTTCACTCTTGGTGGACTGCTGTAGTGCATATATTAGCGGGAGTGTCATCTTTTTCTCTTTGATATCAATTCCCTTAGGCTTTCCAATATCCGTATCTCCGTAATCAAACAAATCATCTTTGATTTGGAAAGCCATACCAATCTTCTCTCCTAGTAATCTTCCCTTTTCGATCATAGCTTCATCTTTATCAACTGAAGCTATTCCGAGGCTGCATGCAGATGCTAATAAACTTGCTGTCTTATCCCGGATGATAGTATAGTAAAGTGCCTCGTCAATATCTAATTTTCTTGCCTTTTCGAGTTGGAGCAGTTCTCCTTCACTCATTTTCTTTACAGCATGTGAAAGTATATGTAGATGCTGATATTCTTTGTTGTCTATTGCAAGTAAAAACCCTCTACCAAATAGAAAATCCCCAACTAATACCGCTATTTTATTTTTCCAAAGAGCGTTGATAGAGAAGAAGCCTCTTCGTTCCATTGAGTCATCTACTACATCATCGTGCACGAGTGTTGCCGTATGCAATATCTCTGTAAGTGAAGCAGCATTATAAGTACTAGGATTGATTTCTCCACACATCTTTGCCATCAAAAATACAAACATAGGTCGCATCTGCTTACCTTTTCGCTGTACTATGTAATATGTAATTTTATCCAAGAGAGCGACATTACTCTTCATGGATTCTTTGAAATGCTTTTCAAACTCCTTCAACTCACCGCTGATAGGTGCCTTTATTTTATTAAGCGTTTTAGACATAAATGTGTCTTGATAAAAGACAAACTATTTTTGATTTGATGTGCCAATATACGACTATACCATAACTACAAATGGTATGCTGGATTGTTTTGAGAAAAATTGTTGAAAAAAGGAGCAAAATCTTCACTTTAATGGCCGTAGATAAAAAGCAAAGCATCTAAGCTCCGGCATTATGTTGGCAAAAAAGAAAAATATTATCAAATTTTTATAACATCTTAATTACCTTTTTTTCATAATTGATATTAATGATTAAGTCGAGTATACAGCTGCTTCATCTAATAAAGTTTTAATGACCTGTCAATGTTGAACTTTTAATACTTGCAATTACAAACCTAATTTAGATTTCATATGAAGGGATTAAACTCTTTTGTTTCAATCATTTCTAGAGATGTTATCTACATGTTTTTTTCACGCACATAAACTTAATATTGTGAGATCAATTAAAAATCAATTACAAAACACCTTTTTCTTCTTATTTCTTATTTCGTTTTCTATTTTTCAGTCCTGCCAAAAAGAAGACACAGATGATTATAGCCTTGATGGTGAATATAAAATATTAGTTCGAGACAAAGATGATCCTAGGGGTCAAGAAAATAGAGGAAAAACGAGTGAAATAGAAAAGACAGTCTTGGGCATTAAAAGAAATAATCCTTTTGCCGTACATGCTGTAAATAAGGCTATGTCTCAGCTTTATGGCTTGTCTTCAAGTCCTATCACAAAAACTCATACATACGTTAAGTTCCTACCTACTAATCAAGATCACCTTGCTGTTTTAGATGCCTGGGAATCAAAATACTTAATACCTATTTTTGATTTTCCGCTAGAATATGAAGTCATAATTTCCGGAGAGTATTATACTGATCCCGCTGTCTCAGATCCTCTATATACATATCAATATACGAGTATTCCAATTGGCACTCCAATGCCTGAAAATGTTCCGTTTGAAAACATCGAAGATCTTTATTTAGACAAATCAAATCCTTTGCTTATTGCACAGAGCTTTGTTTTAGTAGGGAATGATAGTGAATTTGATGAATATTTTAACAGTGGAGATGGAGTTAATACAGATGGATTTACTCCCCAAGAAATAGAATACATTACTAAACCACAACCATGTCCAGAAGGATTTCACCCAATTCTTCAAATAAATGATGGTACTATTCCTGTTACTTATGAATGGGTTTGTATTCCTGATTATTCTGGAGGAGGTGGTCCTCCTTTAAATGAGTGTGATTGTCCGGTTCCTGCAGATAAGTCCAAACCAGCTGGATGTGTTCAAGTTCATGATGACGATGGGTTAGGGATTGCTGTTCGGTCTACTACCATTAAAGTAAAAGATAACTGGTATAGTTCAGATTTTGCAACAACAGATAAAAACGGATGCTGGCGGATAGACGAATCTTTCTCTGGTAAAATGAAGACATGGACTGTGTTTAAAAACGCGGCTTGCAAAATTAGAGATAAGCGATTCACATTGGGTGCTGTCGTTGTCAAAGATTATGTAGGTCAAATAAGTTATCCATTCAATGACCAATTTGTAGAATATGATAGATCTCTAAATAATAACAATTCGAATGGAAGAGTTTATTGGGCTGCTTCACATAGTATAAATACTATTATTGATTACAGAAAACGCGTACCATCAGATGGAATAGCACTTCCAAAAAACCATTTAAACATATTAAATTTAGCTTCTGATGGCGATGCAGCAGCACCAATGCTTCAAAAACAAAGTTATCCTTTTGTAGGAATTTTTTATGAGGAGTTTCTAGGAGGAATAACCGTTTCAGCACTTTTGCCAGATATTGTGAATAAATACGGACTAAATGAACCCTCTAACGTCTTCACCAATACCCTCGTCCATGAATTAGCACATGCATCACACTATGCAGTTGTTGGAGAGGCCTATTGGAATAAATTTAGAACACATATAGTGTTAAATTTAGGCTACGGGACATTTGGTGAATTTACGATCGGTTCGAATCCAGGAACAGTCGCTCTTGGCGAAGCATTCGCTAATTATGTAGAAACCCTCCATACAGGAACATCAGGAGGAGGAGAAAATGCTAGCTTTTCTTCAGTTGATAAATTCATTCCTAGAGGGCTATTTTTTGATTTAATGGATACTAATCCCGATATTGTGGTAGATCCAAATGATGGAAGTGCTAGAACAGATAATATTTCTGGTTTTACAACCTCACAGATGTTTTTTGCAATGAGAGGTGCAGGAATAAATGATATTAGAAAGTTTCGTAATAATTTACGAACTCTATTTATTTCATCTTCAGGAAATAATCCTACTCAGTTCAATCTTTTTGTTGACCAATACGATGTATTTAACTAATGAAGAAAACATCCACATATCTAAAAGCATTACTTCTGTACTCACTTCTCAGTGGACTATTGTACACATCCTGTTGCTCTGAAGACGACCTAGATCCATGCTTTTACGACTTAAAATTAGTTTATCAAGCACTAGAGGTGCCTGTTGAGGTTATCCCAAATAAGTTAGAATACCAGATTGGTGATACTATATTATTTAGGTCTGTTTTCTCTGATTCAATCTATGATTTTAGTGCAGACGACACACTCTTAGTGAGAGATTTTCCTTTTCGTCCCATATCATTAATTTTTCGATTTTTCGACGATTTCGAATTTGAAAGTGGTTATGATGCAAATCAACCATTAGTAGATGAAAAGTATAATCCTAGATATAACCCTACAAACAGATACACAACTGACTTCAGAGGAGATATGATATATGAAAATGGGGTTTATCTATTCGAACATAAACTTATTCTTGAAAAACCAGGAAAGTACGTAATGTGGACAACAGATATGTATAACGAAAATAGATCTTTTAATAATTTTGAAGCTAATGCCTCGGCAGACAGTATTATGTATGAAGGTAGATGCAGAGATGCTGAGCTAAGAATAATTTATAAATTAAATGGAAATGATAACCTGAAAGAATTCGAAGACTATTTAGTTTGGTTAGATCAAAATGTTTACAACAATGCACTCGCAACATACTCAGAAAAAAATCGTGAAGAATTAAAATCCCTTTTGTGGGGCACTGTCAAAATCGACTTTTCGGCTGCATTTTGTTTTGAAGTCGTTGAATAAATATGGACATAATCAACATAAAGACAAAACGGATAAAGTACTTCATGCACTTTATCCGTTTTAATTTTAAATCTCTATTTTATTCTAATTGTACTAAGTCATTAGTGCATATTATATTTTTGTCACGAGGCCTTCACAAGTAAATCCAAAAATGTTGCAATTGAATGTACCTTCAATTCCATTAATTCCTGCATGCTTTATATTCAAATCTAGTCCATTATTGCTTGACTTAAGAGTAGCCGTTGTCCTTAATGAACATCCAAAAAAAGTATCAAAAGATTCAAATTTAAATTCGCCATCTATAAAAACACCTTGCGCTTCAATTTCATCATGGACATACAAATTTGTCATAATGACACCATTTTCCACTTCAGGATCTTCTTTAATGATAATATTTAGTGGTTGTTCTAAACTTTTACAATAATCAGAATCATAAGAATAAGAGCCTACTAAGTCAGCAACTATATTCTCAACATCATAAGTACAACAGCAATCTTCGGTTGCACTTTTGTCATAGTTAGTAGCAAAATTACTTGTACATCCCTCATCAGGGCCACAAGAAACAATTAGAAAAGGTAAACAAAGGGCGATTAAAAATAATTGTAGTGTCGTTTTCATTGGTCATCATTTTAGTTTGTAATTAATATCAAGATAAAACTAAAGAAGTTTTAATAAAGAGAAGTTACAGAACTAAATAATACCTGGTTAAACATCTGTTATGGCATTCATAAGTAATTAGCGTTTTTCTATTTTTCTAAAGGTCGAAAATTGATCCTACCTAAAACCAATTATTTAGTTAAATTTGAATCACATATTACTTTAAATTCAACGTGCCAAACATATATTCCAATTACAAATCTATTATTTAATGAAAACCAGTAAAACAGTTCTACTTTATTTCATTCTTATATTCAATATAGTTCACCTATCCGCTCAAGACAAGATAGTATTTGATAGCACCACTGTTACACCTAACGGCATGTTTATAGGCGATAATCTCATGTGCGACCGCACAGAAGTATCTAATTCTTTCTGGAAAGAATATATGCATTGGGTTAAAACAGCACATGGAGAATCCAGCAAATTATACAAAGCTACAATGCCAGATACCATAGGGTACATTTATACACTACCGATCATAACAAGTACGGATACTTCATTTTTCCAATTGTCTAAATATTCTTATTTTCGACTACCTAACTATGACGATTATCCCATTACAGGAATCACTCTCAAACAAGCTAAATTATATTGTGAATGGCGATCTGATCGAGTCTTAGAGATGTTATTGATTGTGAAAGGCTTAATAAAGGTTCGTCAAAATAGAGCAACAAAAAACCCGTTTACCATTAAAAAATTTCTAACTAAAAAGAAATACAAAGATGAACGTGAATTAATATCATTTTATCCACAGTTCTATATTGCAGATATCGATGACTGGACAGTGATAAAAAATCTGATCCAAAAGAAAGAAATTAGCGTTGGTAAAATAAATTCTAAAAACACATATGAAGCCGTTTTGCTTGAAACCAACTCACCTCTTCTTCCACAATGCTATGAAGACGAAAAACGAGAAGGATTACTGTATAACATACTCGGCAATGTATCAGAATTGATAGACAGTGAAAATCAATGTGTTGGAGGTAATATTAATGATAAGACATCAGATATATTAAAGATGGAAGTTACTGAATGTAATCTTCCAGATAAACTTGTAGGTTTCAGGTGCCTTAGTAAATGGGTAAAAATTTAAACCTGAAAGGTTAACTTTTTAGCCTAAGCGACCTTTCTCATTAAAAAAGCCGTTACTTCTACAATCAAAAGTTTGATTTTTCTATTTTGTAGATTGATTCTAGTTATCGAAATTATTTAATAACTTCATCAGTTAAAGCATATATGATATTACGATCGATTTTCTTCTTGGTTATTTTTTCCTTCACGTCTACTGTGATTGGTCAGAGTATCAACACCGAATTCGGTAAAAATCGAGTACAGCATCACGATGACTTCAATAATTGGAATCGATATGAAACAGATAACTTTATCACATATTGGTATGGTAAAGGAAGAAATATCGCAGAGCCCGTTATCCAAATAGCAGAGCTAAATCATGATGAGATTCAAAACATCCTAGAACATAGGATCAATGATAAGATTGAAATTATAGTATATACTGATATCACTGATCTGAAACAAAGTAACATTGGTGCTGAGGATCTATTCTCTTCAAAAGCTGGAACTACTACTATCGTAGGGAGTAAGATGTTCGTTTACTTTGATGGAAATCATAATAATCTAGAGCTTCAGATCAGAGAGGGAATAGCTTCTGTCTATCTAAGTGCCATGCTTTTTGGAGATAACTTCCAAGAGATCGTGCAGAATGCCGTTCTCTTAGATCTTCCAGAGTGGTACAAAGAAGGAATCATATCTTATTGTGGAGTGTACTGGGACCATTTACGAGATGATGAATTAAGAGACATTCTATTCCAAAACGAAAAATACCGAGATTTTAAAAAACTAGCAGAAGACTATCCAAGAATTGCAGGCCATTCTATGTGGTTTTATCTAGATCAAAATTATGGCAAGTCTAGCATCTCTAATCTTCTCTATCTAACTAGAATTACTAGAAATTTAAATAATGCACTACTCTATGTATTCAGCAATGATATAGATGCCATATCCGTAGAGTGGGCCAACTACTATGAACAGCATTTCGATAAAGAAATAGATAAATTCACAGAAGACGATGAAGGCCACAAACTAGACCTTAAAAATAGAGATTATGTGCCTGTGAGTAACTTCAAGTTATCTAGAGATGGGCAAACCTTAGCATACGCTTACAACGAAATAGGAAAATATAAAGTAAGGATCAAAGATCTAAAAACAGGAGAGGAAAAAACAATCTTCAAATATGGTCACAAGAATGCCATACAGGCCACAGACTATGATTATCCACTCCTAGCCTGGCATCCAAATGGGCGAGAATTATCAATAATTTACGAGCATAAGGATGTACTCAAGCTCAGAAAATACAACCTCGATGCGGATGAATATATAGAACAATTTCTTCCTCCAGATATTCAAAGAGTATTCTCTATGAGCTATCTTGACGATCTGAAATATATCTTTTCTGCAAATACTAATGGATACTCTGACCTTTATCATTATAACTCAAAGAATAGACAATATAAAGCTATAACAAACGACTTCTATGATGATCTAGACGCTGAAGTAGTAGAATTAGATGGCAAAGAAGGAATACTATTCAGTTCAAATAGAAAGCGAGATCATGTTTTTACACTTGAGTACGATACGATATTGCCTACCGGTCAATTTGATCTATTCTTTTACGACCTAGAGGCCGATGATCAAAGCGTAAAAAGACTCACAAAGACCGACAACATAGACGAGAGATATCCATATCAAATAAGTAGTAACAAAGTCTCTTATCTCAGTTCCGAAAACGGAATTACAAATAGATATGTGGTATCTACAGTAGATCCATCGAGCTATTACTCTGTATCCAACAAGGATCGAAATATAATCCGTCACCATGCAATTCCTGGAAGTGAAATACATGCCTATACCTATTATAAAGATGGATCTTATGATGTATATATCGAAAATGTAGATTGGGACGAACCCGTAATTACCTATAATACTAGATACAATAATAGGGAATACACAGAAGATATAAATGCAGATCAAACAGATGAAGTCTTCATTCCTTATGCTCCCGAAAACCTTGAAGAAGAATTGCAGGATGGATTCCTATTCCAATCAAGGTTTGACGATCCAGCAAAATTAGAACCGATCACAAAAAGGGGAGAAGCAAAAAAGAATAACGCTTCGATATTCAGCTCAATCATTGTAGATGAAAATGAAGCCAAAGAAGGGGAATTAACCGAATTCGTATATTCTAGAGTAACATCTTCTCAGCTGAAATTTAGATTAGATAACTTCACTACCAAGCTTGATAATGAAGTGCTTTTTGAGGGGTTAGAAAGTTTTACAGGAAATAGTGAGCAATTATTGACTAATCCTATGGGCTTTCTGCTGAAAGGAACAATGAAAGATATATTCGAAGATTATATTCTGGAAGCGGGTGCTAGGTATCCTCTTTCATTTAACGGCTCAGAGTATTTCTTAACTTTCGACAATAGAAAAAAACTAATTGATAAGAGATTCGCACTCTACAGGAAATCACAAACAGAAACGATCGATGATAGGTCTTTTCCTATTTTAAAAGCCAAAAAAGTATCTACTTTGGGTATGTATCAACTGAAATATCCATTTACTATTTACAGAAGTTTCAGGGCTACTTCTTCTTTGAGGTTTGATAATTTCTACTCGCAGAGTGTAAATGAAGAATCTTTTGGAAATCCCGTCGCAAGCGAAAAAAGGCTAAGCCTCAAACTCGAATATATATACGATAACACGATTGACTTTGCACTTAATATCAAGCATGGTACTCGATATAAGATCTACGCAGAAGCTATTAACGAGTTTAACATTGATGTAGTTGATGGTTTTGACTTCGAACTATCTAAGGGATTTACAAACATCATTGGATTCGATGCGAGACATTACATTCCATTATTCAGATATTCTGTTTTGGCCTTTCGTGCTGCGGGAGCGACATCCCTAGGAAGTAAAAGGAACCTTTATTATCTAGGCGGAATTGATAACTCCTTTTCTAATGGTTTCGAGCAAAATATCGGAATACCAGAAGGAGAGTTTGCTTATAAAACAAATGTATTCCACTTAAGGGGATTCAACTCCAACATAAGAAACGGTACAAGTTACGCACTTATAAATGCAGAAGCCAGACTCCCTTTATTCAGATATTTCATGGGTAATTTTGGTGGAAGTAACTTCCTTAGAAATCTACAATTCGTCTTATTCTACGATATCGGCACAGCGTGGCATGGATCATCTCCATATTCGGATGCAAATCCACTCAATACTGTTACCGTCTCTAGTCCTCCTGTTCTAGATCTTACGGTGAGATACTTTCGAGACCCTCTTGTTATGGGCTATGGAACAGGGCTAAGAATGCGTTTATTTGGCTACTTTATACGTCTTGATTATGCTACGGGAGTAGAGACTCGAAAGACGCAAGCGCCAAAAATTCACTTTAGTATCGGTATGGATTTTTAACATTGATTTTATGAGTCCGAATACGTTTGCCTAATTTTTAATTCCTAAGTTCCTTTTATCATGTAATGATATGTCTATCAATAGAATATGTCATGGATTGTGTATGCTCCGAATATTAATTGGGAGAAAATGAAGTCATCTTCCTTAAAAAATCTATTTTTGAACTGATTTAAAAACAAAATTATGAGTAGCAATATTAGCAAAGGGTTGAATAACAGTCAAACCATCGCAGAGATGGGAAAAGTACTGGATCATCCTTCAGGGCTTTTTGTCCTGTTCTTCACAGAGATGTGGGAGCGATTTTCATACTATGGTATGAGAGCGTTATTGGTTATTTTCTTGATAGCTGGTTTAGATAGCGGTGGATACGGTTGGGAAAGAGGTGAGGCTTTACAATTATATGCTCTCTACACAGGTCTAGTTTATTTCACACCGCTTATTGGAGGTGTCATTGCAGATAAAGTCTTGGGCTATAGAAATTCCGTTATTATAGGTGCATTCATTATGGCCGCAGGTCACCTTTTTATGGCTTTGGAGATTCCTATTTTCTTTTACATGGGATTAGGAGCACTTATAATTGGTAATGGACTATTCAAACCGAATATCTCTTCTATCGTAGGTAAACTGTATGACGATCCAGATAAAAAAGATGGTGCATACACTATCTTCTATATGGGTATCAATGCTGGTGCATTCTTAGGTATTATGCTTTGTGGTTATTTAGGAGAAAAAATAGGCTGGTCTTATGGCTTTGGTCTTGCTATGATCTTTATGATTGCTGGTGCTATTCAGTTCTGGTTATCAGGTGATCTATTTGGTAAGATTGGAACAATGGCAGATAATGATGGTATAGCTGACAATGGTATTCCAGATACTTTAGAATCAATTGCTCCGAAAGCAGCCGAGGGGAATGGTAGAATGTTTACTTGGATTGGAATAGCGGCGCTGATTGCTGCTATCATATATTTTATTAATCCGTTAAAAGATTTTGGATCAACATTGAGTACAATAAATACTGCAGTAATGCCTTCAGCTATAGTAGCGGCTTTTGTTGGTATTATTGGTTTCATCGTAACTGATCCGACCCTTACTAAAGTTGAAAAAGATAGAGTTTGGGTGATCACTATATTTACACTGTTTACAGTTTTCTTCTGGTGGGCATTTGAGCAAGCTGGTGGTAGTATGACAGTATTTGCATCTGAATATACAGAAAGAACACTTACGGGCTCAGGAGCCAAGATATTTAAGGTTCTAGATACGATTTTAACAATCGTACCTGTCGCCGTTATAACATGGGTGCTTTTACAATTATCAAAAGTCACTTTCAAAAAGATTCCAGCTTCTAACATCGTACTTGGAGTCGCATTCGCCGCTATTTGGGGAATCGTAATATGGAAGATTATGAGAGAGTTTTCTACAGAAAATGCAGAAGTAGGAGCTTCATGGTTCGGAATACTAAATTCATTCTTTATTATCACATTCGCTCCATTATTTTCTAAGTTTTGGAACACAGGTATCATAAAATCTGGACCAATCAAATTTGCATTGGGTCTGATATTAGTAGCTGTAGGTTTTGCGATCTTAGCATTCGGAAGTATGAGTATTCCAATCGGAGCGAAAACAGCTTCTGTTAGTATGCTATGGCTAATCTTAGCTTATCTCTTCCATACATTAGGAGAGCTTTGTTTATCTCCAGTAGGTCTATCTTATGTGAGTAAATTAGCTCCTGTAAGATTAATAGGAATTATGTTTGGTGTATTCTTCTTATCTAACTTCTTGGCCAATTGGGCTGGTGGTATGACAGGTAGTTACATCGATCCTATCGTAGAAGAAAAAGGAATGGCATTCTTCTTTATGATATTTGCAGTAGTTCCAGCTGGAGCTGCATTGTTATTATTCTTAATAAAGGGAACATTGAAGAAAATGATGCACGGTATAGATTAATACTGAGCACAAGAATATTCATACTTTCAAAACAGTATGAAAAACCGAGCCCTTCGATGAAAATCGAAGGGCTTTTTTTGTGTGCTGCAGATTATTAGACATATTCAATAAAGATCAAAACTATATCATGGCAATACTAAAATAGTATCAGGTGTTTCTTCTGACTCAAGTCATGGTGACAATAAGAATATGAAGCCCTAGTTATTAACAACAAATAAAAATAGAAAGGTATCCGCATGAATCTCAAGTTGTGCATCTCTATAATATACCAACTTTATTATCAATAAACTCATGGTAACATCAGACACTGAAAGGGCGTAGCGAATATGATTTTACTTAAAAAAGCCACATCGTAAAATCTTGCCCTAGAAGGGTAAGACAAGAAAAAGGGGGGCTGTCTAACCAGAAGCTAAAGGATAAATAAAGGATAATCAATCAGTCCGCAGCCAGCAAGTAAATCACACCATCTTACTCTCATCACCAAATATAATCTGATACCCATCGTAACATCAGGCCCTGAAAAGCCATAGCGAATATGATTTACATATAAAGTTCTTGAGCAATAAAAAAAGACTTTATATTGATTATAGTGGAAACACAAAGGTCTTATAATAGCAAAATAATATAGAAGCATCATCACCATGATTCTTTGATATTAGCTTCTAGAAAACATACTTTAGTACGCCAATAAATTGCTGTAAGACATTGGCTGTAGTCTCATCAAGAAATTCGGTTTTTGTATTACACAATAAAAACGGACTAAGACTAATGTCTGATGTCTAAGTTTTTAAAATGACCTCCCTCGATTCATGCATGCAAGGTATCGCTCATGATCTTCATTTCACAAATGGAAACCCGTGTTCATTTACGCTATTCTAGTAAGCGAAGACTCCGTTAATTACGGAGCACAGCGGTGAGATATTTCGTTCTACAAAAACTTAGCTTTTACTTGTAATCATAGTAAACAACTGAAATTGCAGACCACTATTTTATCCAAAAAAAAGCCTGACTCGCAAAGCGAATCAGGCTATATACCTGGTTGATAGGTTTTAAGGTGTCAATCTTTCAGATCTTAGAAATACTTAGACCTGTTATCTGTTGCTTTGAATTTCTCTTTAAGCGCGTTCAATAAGCTGAAGTTAACTCTTCCTCTATTTGTACTGTTTATTGTTTTAGTTTGAGCTAGAACGTTTGCTGGTGCAGTACCTGCAGTTTTAGAATTCGTTCTTACTACAAATACTCCATTATTTCCAATGATTGCCTTAGATACTGAACCTTCCGCTTGACCAAGAGCTGCAGCCAATACTTTTGGCTCATTTCCTAATCCTGTTACTCCACCTGCCGTGAATGCAACATCGTTAGCTGATTCAACTGAACTATTGAATGTACTTGCTATTGCTGCTAAGTCAGAACCACTTACTTTACTAGCTATTGATTCTCCTTTCTTAAGGTCCATTACTGAAGTTTCGATATCGCTTTTCAAGTCAGCTACTGTAGATAATCCAGGTGCAGTTACACTTGTCAAACCAGCTAATACATACTTATTATTATAGTAGTTAACTGGATCAGTGTATGTGTAGATACTTGGAGAAACTTCTCCTACTTGTGTATCTTCATCATATGCCCATTTTACAATTTCTCTTGATGTTTCTCCACCACCTAGAGTACCCATAAGGTAATCGTTAGCTTTTAAAGGAGATGTTCTTTCTATTGACATATTTGCCTTTCCCTCTACTGCCGTTCTTAGTGCATCTAAAGATCTGTTAGCACTTACTATCTGGTCAGCTACTTCGTATACTGAATTCTGAGTTGCTTCAGAAGGTACGATTGCTGATCTGATTAGAGCCATTTTATATTTAGAATTTCTATCATTATATACTTTCTTCTTTACATTGATCAAATGAACTCCGTATTGAGTCTGTACTGTATATAAACCACCTTCTTTACTACCAACAAATGCTGCTTTATTAAACTCTGGCACCATTCTTCCTTGAGCGAATGTTCCTAAATCTCCACCTTGAGCAGCAGATCCATCAGAACTATTATCTTTTGCTAAATCCGCAAAATTACCTTTTCCCGTTTCTACTAAAACTCTTAAGCTATCAACATAAGCTCTTGCTGCAGCCATTCCTAATGCATCTCCTTGCGTAGCTGGTCTTAATATGTGACTAGCTTGAACTGAATCAGGAATTATCCCTTTATCTGTAAGTTTTGCGATGAAGTATCCTCCATTATCTAAGTAAGGACCATATACATCTCCTACGTTCATATCAACAACTGCGCTTTTAATAGCACCAGTAAGATCTTCTTGTCTTACATAAAAAGGACTATAGAAACCTTCATTATTGATTACATAAAGAGAATCTTCAGTGCTTGATTCTTTAGATCTGAATACATCAGCTCTTTCAGCTAATTCAGATTTAATATTTACAGAATCCGCTGCAGTAGGTAAAACATTAAGTACTGCATATTCTAATACTCTTGTTTCTTCTTTATTAGTATACTTAAAAGAATTGTCTTTAATGTAAGCTGCGTAATCAGCATCACTAAGTGTTACTTCCGAATCATCAACACTATTAAAAGGAATCTTAACGAATTCAAAACTTACTTTTTCTGATGTTTTCATTCCTACATTCTCTGCAATAAACTTAGGTGTGAATACAGACTTTGAGACTAAAGCATTTATTTTCTCTTGCTTTGCAACTTTTACAACTTGCTTCTGTAATTCTTCCCATCTTAGGACAAAATCAGGATTAAGCTCATCACCATTCTGAAGCGCTTGCTTGATTCCTAATAAACTCTGCATGTCTACTTGTCCTGTTTGTGGATTTCTGTATACATTTTGAATCACAGGACTCAATTGATTACCAAATAACAATTCTGATAATTCATCTCCGCTTACTCCTATTCCTAGGTTCGAAGCTTGATCTTCTACGATTGCTTTTTCAGTTAGATAATTCCATGCACTAGTTTTTCCAGCGTAAGAATCTGTTCCTCCTGAGTAAAGTGCTTGCTCAGCTCTTTGAAAGTCTCTGTAATCAATCTCTGTTCCAGCTACTTCTCCTATGATTTGTTTTGGACCTAATCCACCTTGATTTCCTGCATTCATCATATCCATGATCACAAATGCTGCCAAGGCAAGACCTAATACCAATAATACAAACCAAAAATTGTTTCTAATTTTTCCTATTAAAGCCATTCGTAGTATGTTTCTTTGTTATGCAATATCCTGATTGTCAAAATATTACGTGTTTACTTATATCAAAAATTCTTTTTGCTATGCAAAAGATGTGCAAAGGTAAGTTATTTCAGCCTATTTTCAAACAACTTAGGACACTTAGCTGCTTTTATGAATGTCTACACTAACTATTCATATATAAATATTTATAATTTGTAAGGCGTTTGGCCAGTGTGTTTCAGACTTTAGTTATAAATGCATCTCGTCATTTGGGATTTTATGTTCTGAATAATAGTCAAGTCTATTATCCTCTATTTATCTTTCCAAAATGGATACTTAGTTCTATAATCAACAAGTGCTGGTAATTCGAGTTTCGTCGTTGAATTATCATTTTCATTTATCATTGATTCATTTCCGTTATATGCAATAACCTGAGAATGCCCAGGAAACTCCCAACCATTATCATCTCGTCCAATCCGATTACAGCCGATCACATAACACTGATTTTCGATAGCTCTTGCTTTTAGTAGTGCATTCCAATGATGAATCCTGCCCTTGGGCCAGTTTGCCATATATATGATGAGATCCGCATGGTCGATTGATCTTACATTTTCCGGAAACCTTAGATCATAGCAAACTTGAGGGAGGATTTTCCATCCTTTATATTCAATTAGTCTGGTAGGATACTTCTTAGAGAAGGCTTTATTTTCTCCACTTGGTGTAAATAAGTATTGTTTGTCATACCGTCCTACTATTCCATCGTTCGTTATTAATAATACTCTATTATAGTAGCTTGACATTTCGCTTATTGCCAAAGAACCAATGATTCCTGTATTGAACTTCTTGGCCAGTTGTGTCAATTTTTCTATCGCTAAATGATCCTCAGCGATAGCTGCCGAACTTGCTTCCATATTAAACCCTGTCAAAAACATTTCTGGTAGCACCAATAAATCTACATCGCCAGCTATAGAGGCAAGGTGTTGAGCTATTGTATCAATGTTGGATTGAATATCCATCCATTTTATATCGAACTGTAGTAGGCTAATTTTCATGTGTACAAAGATGTATCAATTAGTTGAATTATAGATTTGGTAAGTTATTAACTTCAGCAGGGGCGTTAGCTATTTGTATATCACTTAATAATGAGTACATATTTGGAATAATGTCTATTACTTAATACATCTCCTTTTAAGAAGTAAGTTCTCCAGTCCATTTCTTGATTTAATATTTTGACGTAAAAACAAAAAAGCCAAAATCTTTTCAGATTCTGACTTTTTACTTTTCTATATAATCAATATTCCTACAGCTCTTTTCTCAATCTTGCTACAGGTATATTCAATTGTTCTCTATATTTAGCTACTGTTCTTCGAGCAATATTATAACCCTTTCCAATAAGCATGTTCTTTAATTTCTCATCCGAAAGAGGCTTTTTCTTACTTTCACCTACTATGATATCTGATAAGATATTTTTCACTTCTAGTGTAGAAACTTCTTTTCCATCTTGTGTCATTAGCGACTCAGAGAAGAAATCTTTTAGTCTCCTTGTACCAAATTCTGTTTGAACAAATTTACTATTTGCTACTCTTGACACTGTAGATATATCCAATGCAGTAATCTCTGCAATATCTTTAAGTATCATTGGCTTCAATGTTCTCTCGTCTCCTGTAGAAAAGAAATCATGTTGATACTGCATGATAGAATACATAGTTCTAAAAAGAGTATCCTGTCTTTGCTTGATCGCATCGATAAACCACTTAGCACTATCTATTTTTTGCTTAATAAACATAACCGCCTCTTTCTCCTTTTTAGTAGACTTTCGACCATTTGTTTTTGCATTGTACCCTTGCAGCATATTCATGTATTGATCATTGATACGCAGATCAGGTGCATTTTTACTATTTAAGGTAAGCTCTAATTCTCCTTCTCGATTTTGAATAATAAAATCTGGTACTATATATTGACTTGTTCCTTGCGTAGCACTTCCTGAGAATGCACTCGCTGGTTTCGGATTAAGTTTCAATATCTCTTCTATTGCATCCTTCAATTCAGATTCAGATATTGTAAGATACTTCTGTAATTTCTGATAGTGCTTTTTAGTAAACTCATCAAAATAATTAATCAATATTTTAAGTGCCAATTGCTTTCCTTCAATATTAATATCTAAACCTTTATTAATATTAGACTCCAATTGTAGCAAAAGACATTCTTGCAAATCTCTAGCACCTACTCCCGCTGGTTCGAATCTTTGGATATGTCCTAGCATCTCCAATACTTTATCCTCAGTTGTGTATACGTTTTGAGAAAACATAAGATCATCTATAATAGAAGATGGCTCTCTTCTTAGATAACCGTCTTCATCTATAGATCCTACGATTTGGTGTAAGATCACTTCGTCTTCAGGATTTACCAAGTCAAGCATCCCAATCTGGCGCTCTAGTAATTCATGAAAGCTATCATGTACAGCTATAGGAATATTTTTGTCCTCTTCTGTTGAGTACATTTCACCTTTTAGCTTGTAGCTAGATGGATCATCTTCTATATATTCTTTTAAATAATCGTCAAGTTCGAACTCTTCCTCTTTTTGATTTTCTTCTCCTTCTTCTTCACCGTTCTCTAAGTCAAAAACCTCTTGGTAGTCATCCCCCTCATCCAATGCTGGATTTGCTTCCAACTCTTCAGAAATTCTCTGGTCTAATGTTGCTGTAGGAATTTGAAGTAACTTCATCAGCTGAATTTGCTGAGGAGATAACTTCTGCATCATTTTTTGACTCAAACTCTGTCGTAACATAACTATATCGGTTTTATTCTTTTATGTTTGAATACCAATAATATCTTTGAGATTAAACACTTTGGGGATATGTTTCGTCTCTATTCATATAAGCTCTTAAAAAATTACCATCTTGGTAAAATATGAATGAGATTACATAAGAAAAACACTATTAGTTTGTTTAAAGTTCGTTTTTTGGCACGAACTATGTGGCAAACATAAACCTTTTTATTACATATTACAAATATTTGTAATGTTTAATTCTTTGGTTACTTTTGACATAAATGAAAAAACATCAACAAATGAGTATAAATAAAAGACTCTCAGATCTACGAAATTCAATGCAAATCAAGGGTCTAGACGCCTATATAATTCCTTCTAATGATATTCACCAGAGTGAATATGTAGCTGATCACTGGAATTGCAGAAAATGGATCAGTGGATTCACCGGTTCTGCAGGCTTAATTGTTGTAACAGCCAACCATGCAGGACTTTGGACTGATTCAAGGTATTTTTTGCAAGCAGAGATGGAATTAGAAGACTCTGAGATCGAACTGCATAAACCTAAAGATAGATTTGCTCCCGAACATATAACATGGCTTAGTGAAAACTTACCAAAAGGCGCTGTCGTAGGTATGGATGGTGATCTATGTACAATTGGTCAATTTGAGAAGTACTCTAGCCTATTAAATTCCTCAGACAAAGAATTTAATATAGCGCACGACTTGTTTGATGAGATATGGGAAGATAGATCCGATGTGCCCCTACACGAGATATTCGAACACGATCTAATATATGCAGGTAAATCCAGAAGCGAAAAATTAAAAGAAATCAAGTCAGAAATGAAAACACAAAATGTGGATCACCACCTTGTGACCACTCTTGATGATATTGCTTGGATATTCAATATAAGGGGGCGTGATGTAGAATTCAATCCTGTGGCGGTGGCCTTTGCGATTATCTCTCTAGGTTCCACTACGTTATATATTGATGATGAAAAAGTACCTCACGGATTGAAAACAAAATTCATATCAGATGGTATTTCTATCAAGCCATATAGCTCCGTTAGGGAAGCCCTCGGCAACTTAAGTGAATCTGATAACATTCTTATCGACCGATCCGCTACTAGTGTAAATCTCTATAATGCAATCAGCTCTGAAATCACGGATGGTAAGACAATATCGACCCTGATGAAAGGAATCAAAAATGAAGTTGAAATACAACATACTAGAGAAGTAATGGCCAAAGATGGTGCTGCAATAGCCAAAACCTTCTATTGGATCGAACAACAATTGAAACAAAAAAATAAGATTACCGAAGCAGATGTGGGTGATAAGCTTGCCGAGAATAGATCACAAATGGATCACTATGTTGGTGAAAGCTTTCCTGCAATAGTTGGGTATAAAGGCAATGGTGCTATAATTCATTATCGAGCTATGCACGAAACTTGCAAAACACTAAAAAAGGACGGTATTCTGCTAATCGATAGTGGAGGACAGTATCTCAATGGCACAACAGATATTACAAGAACTATCGCTCTAGGAGCACCGAGTAAGGAGGAGAAAAGAAACTTCACTCTTGTCCTACAAGGCAATATAGCATTGAGCCAAATTACCTTTCCAAAAGGAACAACAGGTATTCAATTAGATCCTCTTGCAAGAATGTTTCTTTGGAATCAAGGCTTAAATTATGGTCATGGAACTGGACATGGCGTAGGTTTCTTTCTCAATGTGCACGAAGGACCACAGGGCTTCACTGGCTTGAGTTCGATAAGAGGCAAAGAACCATTCCAAGAAGGTATGATCACCTCTAACGAACCTGGATATTATAAGGAAGATGAATACGGTATAAGAGTAGAAAACTTGATGGTCACCATCCCATCAGACCACAAAGGATTTTTGGAGTTTGAAACAGTAACACTCTATCCGATGGATTTAAAAATGATTGATGAAGCTATTTTCTCTAAGAAAGAAAAGGCATGGTTAAACAAATATCACTATCATGTTCTCAAAATGATAGAACCATATCTAGAAGGAGATATCAAGAGCTGGTTTAAGTTGAAATGCAGACCAATGAATTAACATCGAAATAAATAAGATAATTTTATGTCAACTATACAAGACGTATACAATCACCTACATAGCATAGCTCCATTCCAATATCAAGAAAAGTATGATAATGCCGGACTTATAATAGGTAATCCGAATAGTGAAGTCACTGGAGTGGTAACTTGCTTAGACAGTACAGAAGCGGTTATTGATGAAGCAATAGCATTGGGCGCAAATCTTGTGGTAGCACACCACCCTATTGTCTTTCGTGGATTGAAGCGTTTTACGGGGAAAGATTACATAGAAAAAACCGTAATTAAAGCAATCAAAAATGACATTGCAATAATAGCTATACACACCAATCTTGATAATGTCATCAATCATGGTGTCAACGAAAGAATAGCCCAGCAAATAGGCCTTACAAATATAAAGCCTCTTGCTGTGAAAACAGATGTTGATCAATCAAAGGGTGCCGTAGGCTCAGGTGTTATTGGGAACTTAGACAATGAAGAAGAAGAACTTCCATTCCTTAAGAACCTCAAAACTAGAATGAATGCTCAACTGATAAAACATACTAATCTTCTTGGTCGCCCAATCAAAAAAGTAGCTGTTTGTGGAGGTGTCGGTGGATTCCTTCTTAGTAATGCTATAAAGGCGGGAGCCGACATATTCGTTACCTCTGATTACAAATATCATGAATTCTTCGACGCCAATGACAAGATAATTATAGCTGATATTGGACATTATGAAAGTGAGCAATTCACAATCAACCTTTTACACGAAATAATAAGTAGAAAATTTAGTACCTTTGCAGCCCATTGCACGAAAGTGGTAACGAATCCCGTTAACTATTTATAATAATTAGGAAATTATATGGCGACACAAGAACTGTCAGTAAAAGACAAATTAACAGAAATCTACAGATTACAACAAATTGATTCTAAACTTGCAGAGATAGAAATCCTCAAAGGAGAGCTACCTATGGAAGTAAGTGATCTAGAAGATGAAATCATAGGACTAGAAACTAGAATAGCTAAGCTAAAAGAAAGTATCGGTGATATCGATTCAGAAGTAAGCAACCATACAGCGAACATAGCCGAGTCAGAGCAATTGATCGAAAAATACAACGGTCAGCTTGATAATGTGAAGAACAATAGAGAGTACGACGCATTGACAAAAGAGATCGAATTACAGAGACTTGAAATCCAACTTTCTGGAAAGAAGATCAATGATACCAAAGGCGGTAAATCCATAAAGGATGAAGCTTTAGAAAAAGCAGAAGCTAGACTTGATGGTAAACAAAAAGATCTAGAAACTAAAAAAGTTGAACTAGAGAAGATCATCAGTAAAACTGAAAAAGAAGAAACTAAGCTGAAAAAGCAAAGTGAAAAAGCAAAGAAATCAATCGATGCACGTCTTCTAAAGTCTTACAATAAAATCAGTAGCAGTTACAGAAATGGCCTTGCTGTAGTAACTGTCAACAGAGGATCTTGTGGTGGATGTTTCAATAGAATACCACCTCAACAGATAATTGATATAGGAGCAATGAAAAACATCATAGCTTGTGAGCACTGCGGTAGAGTAGTTGTTGACGAATCATTTGATGCTTAGTAATTAATAAGTCAAATAAATATAATAAAAAGCCTTCATGTCTTGTACATGAAGGCTTTTCTGTTTTTCTTTTATGGTTAAGCTCAAATAAAATTGCAAAATTTTGACTGCACAGTCGAAAGTATTCGCCAAATTTCCCCAAACTAAAGTCCATAAATCGAATCACTTTTGAATATGAGGTTTTATCAAAAAACACATTTTTTCTTCGACGCAAACATCGAAAAATTTAATGACTAAACTTTTCCTCTTTTACAAAGTCTAAGATTGTGAAATAACAATAAAATCAAATTATGAAAAACGCTCAAAACCTATTTACCAAGATATCGCCCATTTCTCTAATGTTGGTTTTACTAATTACAGTATTAGGCTGCCAAGAAAATGAGCCAGATACAGAAAATCCAACGAGTAAGGAAACCGCGGATCTTACCCAATTACCTTTTGGTGGTAATGAACCAACTAATATATTAATAAGAAATCAAGGGGATGCTCAACCAGACTTTCTATCCTTATGGCTCTGTGGGCTGCCTATAGATGGTGCTGGCGCAAATGACGCCAGCGATTGGACAAATGCTGACGGATCTTGGGATTATACTCGAAAACCTCAAGTAGAGGGAAGTATTGATTGGATGAGTGATTTTAATGTTTCGCTTGATGGTAACGGCAAGCGTATTATTACAGGAAATGCCTTGCCTGATCACCCGACTGGTATTTTTCCAATAGACCCCGAAAGCGCAGTTTATCAATATGACCGAAATCCAAATGAAATACTAGCTCGTGAAATCCTATATGAGTTCCCTGCAATTCCTGAAGTAGCCGATGAACCAAGTTGTGTCAATTTTGGTGCATCTGGTATATCATTAACAGGTAGTGTTATATACCACGGTGCATCTACACTTGGAACAGATGCAGCAGCGCACGAAATTTTAGATAGCTATGGTGGGCACTCTGATGGGACCAATACTTATCATTATCATTTCCCTGCCCAAAAACTACAAGACCATATTCACACACATGAATCTGGACATTCAGCGATTATGGGTTATATGTTAGATGGATTTGGTATTTATGGACCTCATGGGGAAGATGGAGAAATACTCTGGTCAAAAGATTTAGATGAGTGTCACGGACATACACACCCTGTACTTTGGGATGGTGAAATGATAGAACTTTATCATTATCACTGGACAAATGACTTTCCATATAATATAGGTTGTTATAAAGGAACTCCACAGTAGACTTCTTCCAAAATTAGTGAATCATTTTATAATGTTTTTTGATGTAAAAAGACCATGACAGTGAATACCGTGGAAACTAAGCAGCTGGGCAAAAGCATATATGAAATCTAAATTCAACTCTATTAAAGCACTGGAAAACGTTTTCCACATGGATTAAAAAAGGGCAATCACAGTTCTGCAATTCAGATAAAGCACACATTATATATCAAAACAAATTAATGAAATCATATTATTTTATCTTTTTAAGCATCTTATCAATTTCATTTAGTGCTGTAACTATATCCTCACTTAGTCCAGTACTTCCAAGTAACCCTTATGATTATTCTACTCTGAATCTACCCGCTCATTTCACAACGGATGTCCCAAATTCTCCATTGCCGACTTCTATCAATGGTCTAGATAATACACCTGCCGATAACCCTATAACAGATAACGGGGCAACACTTGGGAGAGTTTTATTCTACGACAAAGCATTAAGTGCAAATGCCACAATTTCTTGCTCATCTTGCCACCAAGCCGAAAATGGTTTTAGTGATCCGGCTACACTTAGTGTGGGTTTTGATGGAGGATTAACAGGTCGACATTCCATGACCCTTATTAATTCAAGATGGTATCAAAGAGGACGATTTTTCTGGGATGAAAGAGAAGCAACCCTAGAAGAACAAGTACTAATGCCTTTTCAAGACGCTGTCGAGATGGGTTTGACGTTACAAGAATTGGACAGTATTGTTTCTAATCAAAGTTATTACCCACAACTTTTTTCTAATGCTTTTGGCGATTCAAATGTTACGACTGATAGAATTGCAAAAGCTTTATCACAGTTTGTGCGAAGCATAGTAAGTTATACCAGCAAATACGATATCGGTAGAGCGCAAGTGTCCGGTATAGGGCCTAACTTTCCAAATTTTACGGCGGAAGAAAACCAGGGTAAGCAACTATTTATGCAGACGATACCTAACGGTGGTGGTGCCTGTTTCGCATGCCATACTACGGAAGCTTTTGTGAGTGCTAATCCTGGCCCACAAAATAACGGACTTGATCTTGTAACGACTGACCCTGGTGCAGGTACAACATTTCCGAACAATCCGATTTTCGACGCGCGTTTTAAAACTTCCACGCTAAGAAATATAGAACTCACAGCACCTTACATGCACGATGGCAGATTTACTACATTGGAAGAGGTGATAGAACATTATAATAGTGGAATCCAAGCCCACCCAACGCTTTCTGTGGCATTAACAGATGCAAATGGTGATCCGGTGCAGTTGAATTTTACGGAAACAGAAAAATCAGCATTAGTTGCTTTCCTAAAAACTATGACTGATAATACCCTTGCCAATGATATAAAATTTAGTGATCCTTTTATTTCGGAGTTTACTTTTCAGGGAAATATTGATACTGATTATTTTTTAGATGAAAATTGGGATGTAGGAATATCACCTCCTAAATCGTTTCAAGGAAGTATAATTATTGAAGCCGACTGTATCATTGATGATAGCTTGCCTTTTGATCTTCCAGATTGTAGCGAACTAAAAATTACTAACAGTTCAACAGTTACAATAAAATAGCATCTTTGGGCTCCCCTTTTTTAACAATATCTAAGACATATAAACCTTAAGACTAGACATGAAAAATATAAAATCTCTTTCATTTAGCACAATGTTTTTTTTCGTTATCATTTTTGCTTCATGTTCTAGTGACCCAGTGACTGAGGAACCGGATATCGATCCGCCAATTATCGAATCACCCAATATTTTATTTATTATAGCCGACGATCTTGGAAAAGATGCTATAAATGGATTCACCGAAGGGAATATAAAACCTAGTACTCCAAATATAGATGCCCTCAGAAATAATGGAATCTCTTTTGATAATTTTTGGACATACCCAACATGCACTCCCACGAGATCTTCAATAATTACAGGAAAATACGGATATCGTACTAATGTAAAAGGAGCTGGTGATATTTTATCAGATTCTGAAATTACTTTGCAGAGGTATATTAGTGACAATACTGACGATAATTATGCTTCAGCCTTAATTGGAAAATGGCATCTTTCGGGTAATGGCTTAGGTGCTGATCCTGAATCATTTGGCATTGATTACTATGCAGGTCTGATTAGAGGTGTCGTGGATGATTATTATAATTGGAAATTTACCGAAGATGGAGTAAGTACTGCCGAAACGAGTTATGCTACCGAAAAATTTACTGACCTATCTATTGATTGGATCAATGAGCAGTCTAAGCCATGGTTCTTATGGTTGGCCTATAATGCACCACATACACCATTTCATGTGCCTCCGAGTGATATGCATTCTCAAGGTAGCCTACCTGCTTATGTAAATGGATTAGACCCGACACCTTATTACATGGCAGCAATAGAAGCAATGGACTTTCAAATTGGAAGATTATTGGCTAATATTCCTGTGGATGAATTAGAAAACACTACAATTATATTCATTGGCGATAATGGGACTCCTAGTCAAGTCGCACAAAGCCCTTATTCTGACACCACAGCGAAAAACACATTATACCAAGGCGGAATAAATGCGCCCTTGCTTGTTTCAGGAAAAGGTGTTTCGAGAAATGGAAGCGACAATAACTTAATAACAAGTTCAGATTTATTTTCTACTATTTCTGACATTGCAGGAGTAACAGAAGATGAAATTCATGATAGTAAAAGTTTTAAATCATTGTTTTCAAGTAATGAAAGTGTAATTAGAGATTATCAATATTCTGAAATGAATGATGGATTGACGGATGCGTGGGCTATCAGTAATGGCAAATATAAACTCATCGTCAATTCAAGTGGCTTGGAGCAAATGTATAATCTAACAGATGATCCATATGAAAACAACGATTTAATAATTGGGACATTAACGAGTGATCAAGAAAGTGCCAAAACAAGGCTAGAGTCAGAATTGCTAATTATAAGGAATTGACCTATCCGTTTAAATCGTGTAAACAAAAAAGCCCCCAAGCATATTTCTTACTTGGAGGCTTTTCTAATTCTTAGCTATATTTAGAAACAATAATCGCCTTCAGCGATCATAGCTCCAGCTATACTTCTTCTTAATTTCTTTACATTTTGGATTGGATACTTTGTAAATAGTCTGAATCCGGCTACAAAGTCACCTTGCTTATCCTCAGGTACAAAACTTGAGATAGCATCTAATGCATTCTTATAGATCTTATGACTAGCCTCATAAGTGATGATGTTCACCATATCTTTATAAATCTCAGACCCTACCTTTTCCTTACCATTCTCCTTGATTTTGCTCGCTCTTATAACAGCTGATTCTACCGAGAATATATCGATTACTATATCCGCCATATTCATAAGCAGTTCTTGTTCTTTTTTAAGATCAAGTTTACCCTCCATCGATAATTTGGCAGCACTTCCAAGAACCATAAGTAGCACTTTTTTGAAGTTTGCTACAGATTGTTTTTGCATATCGTATGGCTCATCAAATGTTCTTGTATCAGTTGTTTGATTTTGTAGTTCACTTTGCACAGCAAGCGCTGGAGTAACTATATCAAGCTGACCTTTCATCGCTTTTTTCAAAACAGTACTCATGATAACCATACGATTGATCTCATTTGTACCTTCGAATATTCTATTGATACGACTATCTCTATATGCTCTAGCAATCACTCCTTCTTCAGAGTATCCCATTCCTCCATGGATCTGTACTCCTTCATCTACACAAAAATCAAGCACTTCTGATCCTAAAACTTTGATAATACTGCATTCTAAAGCATATTCTTCTGCTGCTTTAAGTTTAGCACCAGAATATGTTTCCCCTTTTTCTTTGAGGTCTTTTATTTTTTCGTTGATAAAGTGAGATGTTCTATATAGTGCACTTTCTGCAATAAAATTCTGAATACCCATTTCAGCTATTTTATGCTGAATAGCTCCGAATTGACTGATCGGTGTTTTGAACTGCTGTCTCTCATTTGCATATGCAATACTTACTTGAGTAGCCATCTTTGAACCACCTAATACACTCGCACCCAATTTAAATCTTCCAGTATTAAGAACATTGAATGCTATATGGTGCCCTTTACCAATCGTTCCTAACAAGTTATCAACTGGTACTTTCACGTTCTCCATGAATACCATTCTTGTCGATGAGCCTTTTATTCCAAGTTTTGCTTCTTCCTCTCCAAATGAGAGACCTTCAAGATCTCTCTCTACTATGAAGCCAGTAAACTTATCTCCATCTACTTGTGCAAAAATTGTAAATATATCAGCAAACCCAGCATTGGTAATCCACATCTTCTGCCCATTAAGGACGTAGTGTTTTCCATCTTCTGAAAGTATGGCTGTAGCTTTTGCAGACAGTGCATCCGATCCACTTGACGGCTCAGTAAGACAGTAACTAGCTTTTAATTGTCCTGTTACTAACCCTGGAAGGTATTTTTCTTTCTGAGCTTCTGTTCCGAAGTATAATATCGGCAACATCCCAATACCTGTATGTGCGTTATATGCTACTGAGAATGAACCTGATGGTCCGACAGCTTCTCCTATTATAGTATTTGTGTTGAAGTCCATATCCATACCACCATATTGCTCTGGCATATGCGTTCCTAATAAACCCAAGTCCCCAAATTTCTCCAATAAGGTCGCTGCAATATTGTCAACTTGCTTTTCTATTTTGGCAGTATTGGGATATACTTCTGATTTATTGAATTCGTGGACCGTCTCTTGGACCATCTTCTGTTCTTCCGAGAAATCCTCAGGTGTAAATGTATCTTGAACCGATGATTCCTTGATCAAAAATTCGGCACCGTTTAGTATTTCTGTTTTATTTGCTGTAGTATCCATATCTATGTATTCTTAAAATTTAACTCTAAGTTAAATTAATTTGTTCATTATTGCAATAATAAATTGCTCTGATCAGCATAATAGCCGTAAATATTGACTTTTTATCTAAAATTTAACTAAACCCACAGTATATTAATTATCACTTTTTAAATAAAAGAACAGACTAGATAAGCTAAACAGTATCTTAATACACTCCCAAAATAAGAAAAGCCTTAGGATTTCTCCCAAGGCTTCTATTATATATATTTATTGTTCTGTTTTAGAAAGGTAGATCGTCTACGTCTCCTGCAGCCATCATATCATTACCATCACTAAAGTTAGTAAACGGTGGTTCTTCTGTAGGCATACCTTCTGCAGCTGCCGGTGGAGGATTCACTGATACCTGCTCTAATTTCCATGCATTCAGGTTAGTGAAGTACTTTCCATTCCATTCTCTTCCTCTTAGGTCAAAGAACACTTTTATTTTATCTCCTTCTTTAAATGGATCTACAGCACCACATCTGTCCTGCACCAATTGGAACTTAACAAACTGCGGGTATTGACCATCTGTTTGGATTACAAATTCTCTTGCTTGAAAACTGTCAGTTTTATTCTCAGTCTCAAATTTCTTGTGTAATAAACCTTCTACTTCTAATGACATGCTTATGTATTTGTAAATTGAAACGCAAAGATAACGAACATAATTCCGAATGAAGAATTACGAATAAGGAATATTTCTATATATGGATAATGAAACAAGCTTATCTTATTTATCTAGACAAGAAAATGCACCTACACTTCTACCCTAAATATTTATTTAACTTTGGATCTTGTCTACAATCTCAAAATTTAAGGATTTCAATTTCATTACGATTAATCCTGTAAACTAAATAAAACCTGTTTAAAATTAACCTCATTTTTACATCTAAATGATTAGTCTCAATACCAACATCGGGGTGCGTAAGAATAAGTTTTACGGCATTATCTGACTCTTTTAGAATCTTATTTGAATACAAATTGGATTATTTCGTTTTAACCAATACTCTAGAATGTCATCAAGTTCTTGAAGTGAACGTTTTGACCAGATTACTTTAATCATTTCAAATACTTCTTCATTACATCTTCATGATTTAAATATTCTCCTCTTTCAATTTGGGCAATAGATTCATCAATATCTGATTTATGTTTATCCGTTAATTGATATATCCCTTCATCGTTAACATTTTGAACCAAATCTAAAATGCTATCTAAAAATTGTTTGTTTTCGATTGTCTTTAACTTCTTAAATATTTGATCTCTAACTTCAGCCATGATTTCATGATTACAATTATTCAAACAAATATAAGATTTCAAAAATTTCCTAATTTACAAGTGATACATGACTGTATTAAAAGCCTAGCCCAGCATCCATCACATTTTACGGATCAACCCTTCCTGTGTCACCGAAGCTACTAATTTCCCACTCCTCGTATACATCTTACCCGTACAATACCCGCGCGCATTGCCTGCATATGGACTATCGACCGCATATAGTATCCAGTCATTGAGGTCTACGTCGCTGTGAAACCACATTGCATGATCTAAACTCGCGATCCGCATCGGATCAGTGAACATAGACATATTGTGAGGCATCATTGCAGTGATCAGCAGATTGAAATCAGAGGCATATGTCATGATAGCTTGATTCAGTTTGATATTACTATCAACCACCTCTCCATTAATTTTGAACCATGTATGGTTATAAGGTGGTCGGATACCCGGATTGAATGGGTCATAATGCTCCACTGGGTGAAATATTATAGGACTATCGGGACTAAATATCCCTTTTGGTTTCACATCGAATTTCTCAGCAAACTGCGCAAACAGTTCAGAAAATGAAGTCAGAGATTCAGGTTGAGCAACATTTGGCATTGCGCTTTGATGATGGATTCCTTCTTCCGGTATATGATAAGATGCTGCCATAATAAAAATCGTTTTATCATTCTGCATCGCCTTGACCCGAAGTGCATTAAAACTACGTCCCTCTTTGATCACCTCTACATCATAGGTAATAGGAATAGAAATGTCTCCAGGACGTAAAAAATACGAATGCAAGGAATGCAAGACCTTATCATCATTGCACATTCTAGAAGCCGCTGTTACAGCTTGAGCAAGTACTTGCCCGCCATAAACTGCGAAACTGCCAATATCCAAACTCGTTCCAACAAAAGCATTATCAGATATTTGTTCTAAGTCCAGAATATTGAGTAAATCTTTAAATTGCGACATTATTTACTTTATTTAGCCATGAAGTGCGAAAATAGCAACTTACCTTTTCTATTTGAGTATTTAACTATTAGATAAGCAAGTAAGGTATGTGAAATATTTAAGCAGAAATAGTATTAATTATGATTAGTAAACATAATCCATATTATAATAACAACATTCGCCACTAATAACGGTTTAGTATCCTATGAATTATGACTCAAAGAAAACTGTAAAAAGCTTAAAAGACTCCCTTGCTTTAGACCTGCCTGGTCAGCATTTTCAGAATCTAATGTCACCTGTAGAGGCTCATGAAAAATACAGAATCGTACCAAAAGACCATAGAGTAGCCTGTGTTATGGCTCTCATTCACCCGAAAGAGGACGGTCAACTATACATTACATATATTGAACGCGCATCGAGTCACCCTGATGACAAGCACGCTGGCCAAATTGGTTTTCCAGGCGGTAAGTTTGAAGAGGAGGACGAATCGTTAGTAATCTGTGCATTAAGAGAAGTAGAAGAAGAATTAGGAATAAAAAGCAGTGATATCGAGGTATTAGGAGAGTTGACATCCTTATATGTTTTTGCAAGTAATTTCTTAGTGTACCCATATGTAGGATACATAGATTATGCACCTCAATATATTCCTCAAATAGAAGAAGTAGCAGGTGTAATTGAGGTTCCTCTTTCCCTCCTTACAGATGTAAAATATAAAACAAATAAATCCATAAAACTAGCTGAAGGTACGGAATCTATAGTACCAGGATATAATGTAGACGGTCACTTTTTATGGGGTGCTACAGCTATGATAAGTCGCGAATTGGAAGAGATGCTCTAGTCTATTGATAATTCTAAATCTTCCTTATCGTGTTAATTAACTTCAATTATTTTCTAGCCGGCTTGTATCGGCTTTCATCCATTATTTTCTGAGCATCCTTAATGTTGATCAATTCTTCAAGCGTAGCACCTGATTTTTTCATGTATGCATTCACAATTCTCCAGCCGATATAGTTAGCTGTCCTTCCTGGAGCAGCATCTGGCATACCAGGACTACTCGGACTAGGATTGACATATTTATTAATCTTCATCGCATTCGACTCGTAAAATAAGTTTTCATCAAAATAAAATGCCCACATTGACAACTCATTTTCTTCTACCCATTTAGTTTGTTCCTCTGTGTATTCTAGTAGTACAGAGTCTGGAATATTAGGCAATACTTTGTCCAAAATATATAATTGCTTACCGTTATGAATCATCTGATCTAACAACCTGCTACCAGGTGCTCTTCCTACTATATCACCAAGTAGCAATTCCGTTATCTTTTTTGGAAGATGTTCTTTGTCAAATGTCCTTGTTAAATAATCAGAAAATCCCGGATTATTTGAATCTAACTGTTTATATGGATAGTCTGCACCCAAATACATATCTAGACCAATCCCTACCCCATCTCTACTTTCATCGCTAAATACGAATCCTGGATATGTGTATTCTGATACAAAAGTATAGAAGTTTGGAGCCTTAAATTTAGGAAAATAATGCTTCATCATCTTCATTGCATGATTCAGCTTTGGTAGTGTTTCTGACTCAAAATCTTTAAACACAATTCCAGTAGTATCTTGCAGTTTTTGTATTCGTTTATCTGAGAGATATCCTTGTAAATTTCCAAGAAACCCTTCTGCTGTTTCTGTATCGAATGGTAGTACGTTCCTAAAGAATACACTGTAAAATTCAGTGTGCTCACTATTCAGCATTTGAACTCCCTCAGCAAGTTTGTTGGTATCTAACCCAGCCATCAATTGCTCGAATCGAACTAATTTGTTAGACAATTCTATTTCAGAGACATCGGGAATAGCCTCTTCGGAATCACCACCACAACTGGTCATGAATATCATAGACACGAATACGAATCCCGCTAAAATTCCTTCTTTCCATTTATTGCTAAACATCAAATTCTACTTTTTAAAACTATTTTAATTCACGTACTTACGCCTTTTAAAGTGCGGACCATTTTTTCAAGACAACTATCGAAAAACAGGCACCAGCATTTATATCTTATTAAAAATGAAGTCATTCATCTTTGTCCAAAGGTGCATTCTAGCATTATCACCATAAATTCCGTGATTTCTATTTGGGTATGAGTACGTGTCGTATTGTTTATTAGCCTTGATTAAGGCATTCATCATTTCTGCAGTATTCTGATAGTGCACATTATCATCAGCTATCCCATGAATCAATAGATAGTTACCTTTCAATTGATCTGCAAAGTAAACAGGACTGTTTTCGTTATATCCAGCTTCGTTTTCCTTAAGCGTTCTCATATATCTTTCAGTATATACGGTATCATACCATTTCCAACTTGTCACTGGAGCAACAGCAATTGCAGATTTGAATACATCATTTCCTTTCAAAATACAAAGAGAAGACATATACCCTCCATAACTCCAACCATAGATTCCGATTCTCGAAGCATCTGTGTAATCAAGTCCACCTAAATATTTTGCAGCTTCAATCTGATCTATAGTTTCATATTTTCCTAATTGTAAATAAGTCATTTTCTTGAACTCCTCACCTCTACCACCTGTACCTCTTGGGTCTACACATGCTACTAAATATCCATGTTGTGCGATTTGTTGGTACCACCAGTAATTGTTCCCTTTCCAACCATCAGTTACTTGTTGACTACCAGGACCACTATATTGAGTCATGAATACTGGGTACTTTTTGGTCGCATCAAAATTTGATGGTTTTATCATCCATCCATTAAGATTCACGCCCTCACTGGTTTTGAATTCGAAAAACTCAACTGGTGCAACTCCATATTCCTTTTGGATATCCTTCATCCCTGCATTATCCTCTATTACTCTTACTACTCTACCTGATCGATCATGTACTGTGTATGTAGCTGCGCTATTGATTGTACTCTGATTATTCACAAAATAATCGAAAGTACTACTCCACTGAGCTCTATTTGTTCCTGTTTTGTTAGTAATTAACCTCTTCCCCGAACCATCAAGGTTTACTTCAAAAACTTGTTTTCTAAGTGCTGAAGATTCCGCAGCTTGGTAATATACTTTTTTATTCTCTTCATCTACTCCATAAAAACTTGTCACATCATAATTCCCCGCGGTCAGAGCAGCCTTTTGATTTCCATTCATATCATATAGGTAGATATGGTTGAAGCCGTCCTTTTCACTCGTCCATACGAAGTGATCTTTATCATCTAAAAATGTAAGATTATCAGTGATATCGATATAGTACTTGTTCTTTTCATTGAGTAGAACCTTTGTTTTATTCTTTTTTGCATCCGTAAGGAATAATGTCAAGTCATTCTGATGTCTATTCATCTTGAATACCACCAATTTGTTTTTGTCCTTCGTCCAAGTTACTCTTGGGATATAGATGTCATTTTCGTCACCAATATCTACTTTATTGATTTCTTTATTTTTGAGGCAGTAAGTATGAGCGCTTACCTCCGCATTCTTTTCTCCTACTTTCGGATATTTGAATGTTTCATATTCTGGATACAGATCATTGTTATATTTTGTCATTGTGAATTCCTTCACAGCCGTCTCGTTGAATCTGATAAAAGCCAACTTAGCACCATCCGGAGACCAGAAAAATGCCTTCGCAAATGAAAACTCTTCTTCATATACCCAATCGGTAGATCCATTGATGATCTTATTTTGCTCGCCGTCTTGAGTAATCTGCGTGATTTTATTGGTTTTTAAATTTTTGTAGTACAGATCATTTTCATACGTGAACGCCACTTTTTCCGCTGTAGGATCGAATGTAGCATATCCGATTTTTCCATCTTTCTCCCAAACCGCACTCAGCGTTTTAGTCTTAGTATCGTATACATGAAATTTCGCTTTCGAACTTCGTCTATAGATCTGCTGAGATTCACTTTTGATCATGATTTTTGATTCATCATCGCTAAAAGTATAGGATCCGATATTTCCTCCAAAGCCCGCCTTATCCTTCAAGTCTGCAGCGACTAATATATCACTCACAAAATTTCCCGTTGTAAGATCATATTTTTTGATCGTATTTTTTTGAAGCCTCGTGTAGTGTTTTCCATCTTTCAAGAAGTTGAAGCCAGGTACAGACTTAGCATAAAACGTGTAATTCTGCCATAGGTCTTCAGTCGTAATTTCCTTTTGAGAAAATGAAGTCGTAGCAAGTGTTACCGCTATAAAAAGAAGGAGTATATTTTTCATGTATATTATTTCTATAAATTATGAAGGTTTTCTAATGCTAAAGCTACAAAGTCAGATTGTGAATGTGGACTGTAGGATGGTTAAATTTATACTAACGAAGCTACCACACTTCCGAGTACTGTATTCTTTAATCTTTCTTCTCTTCGATATAACCCTTAGCAAACGCCCAATTACGAACCATAGTCAGTTCCGAATACTCTAATGAATCAGGATATACTTCTCTAAGTTCAGCGGATGATTTATCAGGATTATCTTGGATTGTTTTCCAGACAGCTTCTACCTTTTTTATATCCATAAAAGGAGCGATATCAACTTTTCCTTCCTTGATCCACTTACTCATATGAGTTTGTATCGTGCCCATCTTGAGGCTTCGCAGTTTGCATATTTCATCTAATGTCTTGCCTTCTTCCCACATTTCTAAGGTAATTTTTTGAGTTTCACCTTTTTCTCGTTTGGGCTTCGTTTCCTTTTTATCAGGGTTGAAAAGAACAATCCGTTTAAATTTCGGCACGTCAGGATGTAATTTTACGTCTCTATACATGAGTCCATACAGCGTTTCCGTATATTTCCAAAAGTGACTTATCACACCTTCCACTTCTCTGATATACTTCCTCGTCCTTGGTTTGATCTTATACGCTCTTCTATGATCTTCCATTGTGGTAATCATCAAAGTGTGCACCTCGTTCGTAAAATATTGGATTCCTTTTTGACACCTATCTATGATTTGATCTTTAGTGTCTTCCTCAGCAATCATAAATTGTTGTAATTGGCTTTCGAAGCTATAAGCTATTTTTTGCATCTCCAAGCCTTTCTTCTGCAATGCACGAATCATTTTTATTACAGCCGCTTTTTCAGGCAGTTCACTTGCTCTTACATCAGCTTCCCAAGCATCTAAATGATCATTTATTTTAATGAAATCGAACGAACGTCTTAGCCTTTTATCCTCGAATTCATACTTAGCTTTTTCCAGTAGCGCTTCTGCATTATCGGGAATAGAGGATAATTCATAGTAATTTTTCACTCTAGAGTCAACTATGATATTCGCAGCTCTTATCATCGATGATAATGTCAAGCCCTCAAGCGATCTACATCTACTCAACGCTACATACAGCTGGCCAGGAGCAAACGTATCCTCTAGGTCGACTATCGCCTTATCAAAGGTCAGACCCTGACTTTTATGCACTGTCACAGCCCAAGCTAACTTGAGCGGATACTGCTCAAATGAGCCTACTTCTTCTGGTTCTATTTCTCCACTTGCTTCATTGAGCTTATATCTCGTGTTTTTCCATTCTATTGGTTCTACGAGTATCGTTTCATGATCTCCTTTGCAGAATACTTTTACGCCTTCTTCTGTCTTCCCTTGTACGACACCTATTTTACCATTATAATAAAGGCCTTCTTGATGATTTCTCAAAAACATCACTTGTGCCCCTTTCTTCAATACTATTTTCTCATTCGTGGGATAAGAAGATTCATTAAATTGTCCTTTGACCCTTGCTTCTAGTTCGAATTTGTGCGTGTCGAGTCGATTGAGTTCTGTCTGATTAATAGCATCTGCTTTTCGATTGTGTGTCGTAAGTGTAATCGTTTCCGCAGCTTCGAATTTGTGGTTAAAGTTTTCATTCAGCCTAGAGATGTCATTTTCATCTTTGATTCCATTTCTTATGTTGTTTAAAATATTGATGAATGTTTCGTCCCGCTGTCTATATATTTTTTTTAGTTCAAAAGTAAGTGCGTGCGAATATTGCCATGCAATACTAGAAAAGAAAAACGGCGTCTCATAATACTTATTGAGCGTCGGCCACACATAATCTCTGACCACGGGAGCTAATTGGTACAAGTCGCCAATCACCAACAACTGAACACCACCAAATGGCTCTTGTCGTCTTCGCATTCTACGAAGGGTGTAGTCAATCGCATCCAATAAATCAGCACGAACCATACTGATCTCGTCAATGATCAGTAATTCTAATTCTTGAAATAATCGTTTTCTCTCCTTTCTTATTTTTTGTAGCGTTGCCAGATTGATTCTATTTACGAATAGTTCTTGGTCTACGATTTCATTATTGGGAGTAAATGATTTAGTCGGCAATTGAAACATAGAATGTATCGTCATTCCACCAGCATTGATCGCAGCTACTCCTGTTGGCGCAACTACTGCCGTTTTTTTGTCCGTTTTTTCTAAGATATCTTGCAGGAGGGTTGTTTTTCCTGTTCCTGCCTTTCCCGTAAGGAATACATTCCTATCCGTATAAAGGATAAAATTTTCGGCGAGTTCCCTTTCTATATTTCTTTCTTGCTCCATTAGAAAGGCAAGATATTAAGATTAGGTTAGATGTTCAAGTTTATATCAAATTGGTGTATCAAAATTCTATGAACTATTCATTGACTTTTATTATTCTTATCAATAATCCAGAGCAGACTCGCCAATGTCAAACTAGAAATACCTATTACGATGTAAAAGAAAATGTGTTCATTCATTTAGGAAGGCTGTTAAGTTCTTTTTATGTGCTAGAAACGCTTTGTTAAGATATTTGGTTAGAAATCAAAATGTGTTTTAAAGTAGAAATCAATCTTTTTTTCTGCGAAAAGCTAAGTTTTGTGTTAAGCTTTTTGGTGTGTGTTTAGTCGGGGACCAAGAGCTAACTATGTGCCGTATCCTTGAATAAGTTCGTAATCTATCCCGCTTGTTTTTCTATCGAAAAGCCAAGCTATAATAGATTCCTTGTCGCGCGTTTGGTCGGGGACCAAGCCACGCTTTTTCCACTTGTTTTTCTATCGAAAAGCCATGCTATAATAGATTCCTCTTCGCGCGTTTGGTCGGGGACTGTTTTACTTTGTGGCCGTATCCTTGGATAGTTTCGTAATCTATCCCGCTTGTTTTTCTAATCGAAAAGCCAAGCTATAATAGATTCCTCTTCGCGCGTTTGGTCGGGGACCAAGCCACGCTTGAATGCGAAAAGCCCGAGTTTGCTGTCAAACTCAGGCTCTTTCGACTAAGGTCTCAAAATAAGAAAACTACTTCTTTTGTAAGATTACCTCACTATATTTTGATCTTTCCAAATAAGCGGAAAGAATTAATTTTAGTCTATATGTTTATGATCGTGTAACAAGGAAATGAAAATACATGACGTAATAGGAGATGTATATTTCTGCCTCGGGACACCACAAAGTTAGTATACTTTGTTATTTATCCAAACAATATCAATAACGTTTTAAAGATATATTAGTTTCATTTATATATAAAAAATATAATTTTTTATCTTCCTTGTGTTCAAGCAGTTGCAATTATGGTTACACCATTAATAGTAAACGAAGTACAATTGTTATAAAATCAATCGTTTCGGTTATTATTACCATAACAGTATTCAAAGATTATACCAAAAGACTGTATTATTCTAATAGTCCATTGAAGTAATTTGCAAATTCTTCGACAGTCATACTACCTAAGTCTCCATCTCCTTGTTTTCTAACACTTACATTATTCGCTTCTTTTTCATTATCACCAATGATCAACATAAATGGAATCTTCTTCAATTCGGTATCTCGGATCTTTCTTCCTATTCCTTCACTTCTGTCATCTACTATTCCTCGAATATCGTATTTAGCAAGTTCTACTTTAATTTCTTCTGCATAGTCATTCAATCTATCGGCAATAGGTAATATTGCAAACTGATCAGGTGCCAACCATAACGGAAACTTACCTCCAGTATGCTCAATCAATATAGATATGAACCTTTCTAACGAACCAAAAGGTGCTCTGTGGATCATCACCGGTCTATGTGGTGCATTGTCTGATCCAATGTACTCTAGTTCGAATCTATCCGGCAAGTTATAATCTACCTGAATCGTACCTAACTGCCAAGATCTGCCTAATGCATCTTTGATCATAAAGTCCAATTTTGGTCCATAGAATGCCGCTTCTCCCTCTACTTGAGTTGTCACTAGATCTACTTCCGCTGTTGCTTCAATGATCGCTGATTGTGCCGCTTCCCAATTTGCATCAGTACCGATATACTTCTCAGGATTATTAGGGTCTCTCAGTGAAATCTGAGCTGTGTAGTTATCAAAACCCATCTTCTCAAGTACTGTAGTAGTAAGATCAAGAACATTCAGAAACTCTGACTTCAATTGATCTTCTGTACAGAATATGTGTGCATCATCTTGAGTAAAACCTCTCACTCTACTCAGTCCGTGTAACTCACCACTCTGCTCATACCTATATACTGTCCCAAATTCTGCAATTCTAATTGGTAACTCTTTGTATGAGTGTGGTCTATTCGCAAAAATCTCACAGTGGTGTGGACAATTCATCGGCTTCAAAAGAAATTCTTCGCCGTCTCTTGGAGTCTTTATAGGTTGAAAACTATCCTCTCCATATTTTTCATAATGCCCAGAAGTTTCATACAAGTGCTTGTGTCCGATGTGAGGTGTTATCACCATCTGGTATCCTCTTTTTTCTTGTTCTTCTCTAAGGAAGTTTTCTAGTCTAGTCCTTAGTTGTGTTCCTTTTGGAAGCCACATAGGAAGACCCGAACCTACTTTTTCAGAAAACATAAATAACTCAAGCTCTGCACCTAGTTTTCTATGATCTCTTTTCTTTGCCTCTTCTAGTAAAACTAAGTACTCAGTAAGTTCTTTCGCTTTAGGAAAAGTGATACCATAAATCCTAGTCATCTGTTGTCTCGTCTCATCACCTCTCCAGTATGCTCCGGCGAGACTCATAAGTTTTACAGCTTTGATCGGCGCAGTATTAGGTATATGCGGCCCTCTACATAAATCTGTAAAGTCACCTTGAGTATAGAAAGTAATCGTACCATCATCAAGACCGTCAATTAATTCTAGTTTATACTCGTCTCCTTTTTCTGTGAAATATTTGATAGCATCCGCTTTAGATACATCTTTTCGTATGAAATCGGATTTCGTACGAGCTAGTTCTATCATCTTCTTCTCTATCTTCGGAAGATCTGCAGGTGTAAACGTATAATCCCCAGCATCTACATCATAATAAAACCCTTTATCAATTGCAGGGCCGATTCCTAACTTGATTCCTGGATATAGTGCCTCTAGTGCTTCTGCCATCAAGTGTGCTGATGAATGCCAAAACGTCGCCTGACCTTCTGTATCTCTCCATGTATGCAAGGTTAAGGTGGCATCTTCGTTTATTGGTCGTTTCGCATCCCATACTTCGCCATTTACAGTAGCGGATAGTACGTTTCTAGCTAATCCTTCACTGATTGATAATGCTACATCCATAGCTGAAGTACCTTTTGAGTACTCTCTTACTGAGCCGTCTGGTAGAGTAATATTCATCATAATGTTTTACACTTAAAAAGTTTCTGTAAATAGTCTTCCTTGTTAATTAGTAATTGTCCTTTTTACAGAACTTTCACCTGATGGTTTTTGACTATTACGTACATAATAAAGTTTCTGTAAGTAGTAGTCTTCCTTTTTAAGTAATTATCCTTTTACAGAAATTTCACTTGGTGGCCTTTAACTAATACGTACTTATACAGTTTCTGTAAGGTAATAATTGTCCTTTTCACTTGATGGCCTTTTTACAGAACTTCACTTGATGGCCTTTCTCAATTACCTACATAAAAATGTTAGGGCGCAAATGTAAGAAAGAGTATGATTAATAGGGAGTGAAGGACGGGGTATTTGGCATAAGGATAATTATTTCAATACTAAAAAGTAGAAATTTTAGATTTTAACTCACCTCAATTATGGTTAAGTGACGGGTTGGTCGCATATTAAAAAGATCTATACTACACATCATTTTTCTTAGAATGCACTGCGAATCCACGCTATTTCTTATTTTTGCACTTCATTTGAGAAAAATAGATGGTAACAGAAGCAACAATAGAGGAAGTATTAGAATCATTCGTAAACGATAGGGAGGAATACGAAGAATCCCTTTCGGATTTAATGGACCAGCAGCCGCCCCTTTTGGCTTTTCTAGCGCAAGAGAGTAATGATGTTCTCACTGAAGAAGAGAAAGATGTGCTTTGGTACATAATCTTGATCATCATTACATCTTCTAGAAGGTTTGGTATATCTGTTGGAGAACTATCCGATACAGATCTAGGCAATTACGAAGAGTTTAATTGGGAAGTCCTTCAACAACAGCCAAAGGGTACATTTAGAGAGAAAATAACTCCATTCTTTGAAGAATATGATCAAGAAGACTTATTGGCTTTTGTAGAAGATACGCTAGAGTTAGAAGAGGATAGTCCTGTAACTTCTGTTGGGAGAGATGTAATTTTTGTTTCTGCAAAAACTGTGATAGATTCTATTTTCAATTTCCAAAAATAAACCCAAATGAGATTTTTTAATAGTCTATTATTATTGACAATCTGCGTATTCATTATTTCTTGTAATGATTCTAATCAATACAAAGAAATCACATACGACGTTGAGAATCCGGATTTTTCCTTCTTAAAAGAAGTACTAAAAGGTAAAAGAATTGTAGCGCTGGGCGAATCCTCTCACGGGTATGGTGATTTGCAATTACTCAAAGGTAAAATGATACAGTATCTCCATGATGAGTTAGATTATGACGTGTTTTTAATGGAAGCTGGATATGGCGACGCCAAGATTTCTTGGGAAAACATCGAGCATTCTGATAACGGTGTAGAAACTAAAGATTATAGCCTTTATGGCAATTTTAGGAGCGAAGAACTTAATCCTCTTTTTAAATATATCAAAGAGCAAAGTGAGACAGAAAATAAATTAACCTACTCGGGCTACGACACTCAGATTTCTGGAGACGCTTTTAAACTAAAGTTGAGAAATATAATTAACAAAGTAGAAATCCAGATTATACAAGACAGTGTACAATCTGGTCTTAAATCATTTAATACAATGTTTCAATTGCGGGATAGCGTCGAAGCATTCTATTACCACAAAAACAAATTATTAGCAGGTATTGATCTTGCTATCTCTGTTCTTGATGACAATAAAGAGGAAATTTTAGAAAAGGAATTTGCCAGTGAACAGGAATTTAATATAGAACTACATGCATTAGAATACCTTCGTAAATCAGTGGATTATAAGTTCGGTGAAGCATATACTGTAGGATTAGCATTAAGAGATAGTCTTATGGCACAAAATGTAATTCAACAAATAAAAACAGAGTACCCGAATAAGAAGATAATTATTTGGGGACATAATGGACATATCGAAAAAATATCAGGAGAAGGTGATAATATAAAATGGATGGGCCATTTTTTAGCAGAAGAGTTTGGCAAAGACTACTATGCCTTAGGCATCTATTGTAAAAAAGGAGGTGTATTTACACACTGGAATAAAACCAACAAGCCGTTTGACATCACTCAAGATGGATTCATAGAAAAAACATTATTTGACAAAAGTCAAGATGGCATCTTTGTGAATCTACCAAAATACCGACTTGATAATACTGAATGGTATCACAATCAAATATTTGGATATGAACCTGAAGCCGGAGGTAAAGTTTCATTCATCCCCTCTAAGAGGTTTGATGGTGTAATGTTACTACCAGAAACAGATATACCTACTTTTATATCCAGAAGCTCTAGATAACTAATTGCCCTTGGCCACTTTTATTCTTTTTACTAAAAAGATTGTACAGATTCCAAAGAAGATAGAAATAATTCCTACCCATGGGTAGTTATAAAATTTATCATCTTCTCCCAAAAACATAACTTGTCCTGCGATTAAGGAAGATAATCCTATTGCCAATTGTTGAAGTGCTGACTTTATACTCATAAAACTGCCTCGATTGACCTGACTTGCCGCAGCTGTTATTATTGTATTCGGTGATATCATTCTTCCACTTGCAAAAACGAAAAACATTGTCGTAAAACTAATCGCAATCCACACCGGCACGACCTTGAGGTTAGTTATCAATAGTGTAGGAATAAAAGAGAGAAACATCACTATCGTAAACACTCGCATGACTCCATACTTATCCGTCATCTTACCAATGAATGGGGCAGAAACAATCGTAGCTATGCCACCACAAAAAAATTGTAACGCGATCTCCTCCTGGCTAAGTCCAACATTCGCAATCAGATAGGGTGAGATAAATGGAATAATCATAAAGTGAGCCAAGACCAATACAAATCCAGCCAATAATGCATTCAGCTGATTAGAGTCCGATGTTATTGTTCTAATCGTCTTCGAAAAGTCCACATGCTTATCCTGACTACTTAGATGAGAAGTCATATTTGGAAATACAAGCGCTACAAAAGCTGCAATCAATAATGCCGATGCGCCAATCACAATAAAAGGTAGGTGCCAACTGCTCTTAGCCGCAAGATAAATTCCTATAGGAATACCAAGTGCCGAGGCCGCAGAGAATGCAGCAAATAAAATTCCCATTGCCGCTCCTCGCTCCTTAAATTTATAAAGATCACTAACAATAGATAGAACCATAGCTCCTATCATACCTCCGAAAAATCCCGTAAAAACCCGTAATGATACCAATTGAAAATAATTTTCTGCAAATGCACAAGCCAATGTACCTAACCCGAACCCTATGTATATAAATAATAAACACGTCTTACGATCAAACCGATCTAGATAAAATACGCCGATAATACTGGAGAAAAATGCAGAAAGTGCATACGAAGAAACAAGAAGGCTATATTCACCAGAACTAATTTCAAACTCTTTGATGAATATATCTCCCAACGGCATTATTAACATAGAATCTACTATGTGGATGAAATTAACCAATGCAAGGGTAAATAGAATTAATTTTCGATTTTCGAGTTGTTTAATATGCGCCATTCAAGATTTTTAGAAGGATTTAAAACGTATTTAGTAACGTATAGTTGTGGGAAATTGAGTCGAAGAAAAGTCAATACTCAAAAATCGTTGGCAAAAATGGAACAAAATTTGTATTTTTAATATTATAATTTTGAACTGAATAAAAGTCGTACTGGCTTTTATAAAACAAAATATACATGTCAAATAGAACAATACCTACTGTAGACCTATCAAAATTTGTACATGGAAGTACAGAAGAGCGCAAGACGTTCGTAGATAAATTAGGAAAAGCATTCAACGAAGTAGGTTTCGTAGGAGTCGTAAATCATGGTATTCCAAAAGAGCTTGTTGATGGATTCTATAATGAGTCTAAAACATTCTTTAGCCAGCCTGTTTCACTTAAACGAAAGTATAAATTAGACGGATTAGCTGGACAACGAGGTTATACATCTTTTGGAACTGAGCACGCGAAGCAGAGTCAAGTGGCAGATCTAAAGGAGTTTTTTCAAATCGGTCAGTGGGTTTCACCAGATCACCCGCTCAAGCACGAATATCCTGACAATGTGTATACAGAAGAAACTCCGGAGTTTTATGATAAAGGTAAAGACCTATACAAAGGGTTTGAAGACGCAGGAGGCCATTTATTAAGGGCTATTGCACTGCACTTGGATCTTCCTGAGAATTATTTCACAGAAAGAATCTATGACGGAAACAGTATTCTTCGTTCAATACACTACCCACCAATCACAGAAGAACCAAGAAGTGCTATTCGAGCTGAACAGCATGAAGATATAAACCTTATCACACTTTTAGTAGGTGCCTCAGCAGGAGGATTACAACTACTCAATGCAGATAGTGAATGGCTAGATATCACGCCTGAAGAAGATGAAATAGTAATTAATGTCGGTGACATGCTTCAGAGATTGACAAACAACTACTTAAAATCTACAACACACAGAGTAATAAATCCACCGAAAGAACAATGGCATGTCCCTAGACTTTCTATACCGTTTTTCTTGCATCCTAAAGGTGCTGTTTCATTAAATTGTCTAGAATCATGCGTGACTGAAGAGAGACCTCTTGCTTATGAACCGATTACTGCCGGTGAGTATCTTGATGAAAGGTTAAGAGAAATCGGTCTAAAGAAATAGCGTAGAGCAACTCAATTTTGTTATTTGTCAGTGGAAAGTAATCTATCATTGATATTGATGAATAGAACCTAAAGCATAACTGACTATCAATTATTTGATGTATTTTTGCTTTAGTAAAAAATAAGAAATATGAAATCATTATTATTTATTGGCGGACTTGGTGGTATGGAGTTAGTTATCATCGCTTTTATTGTGTTACTACTTTTTGGTGGTAAGAAGCTTCCAGAACTAATGAAAGGCTTAGGAAAAGGTATAAGAGAATTCAATAATGCAAAAGCAAGTATTGAAACAGAAGTAAAAGAAAGTTTGAAAGAGGTAGAAGATAAGTAAACTACTTCTTTTGTATTACTTTTAAAATGGGATTTTGTCAATTTGACGAAGTCCCATTTTTTTTGTATTTTAGCTATGCAATAGTTGGTCTAAAATGGGAATACTTACGGAGGTGATAAAACTCACCCTATGTAATCATAAACCTTAAGATATGAAACAACTATTATTTCTCTTTCTTACAATCCTGCAGTGCACAACTTTATTTCCTCTAAATGCAAGTGGCAGTTCCTATGAAAATAACGACTACATATCCACAGCCCCTATTAGATCTTTTATTACTTCCATTGACACGTCACTAGGAGAAATTATTGTCTGTGATGATGAGCCTTTTTTTATTGACGGTGATGCATATTTTGAAACAGGATCATTCGAAGTCACTATAGAAAGTTCGCAAAGTGGGTGTGATTCAGTCATCTCATTTAGCATACTAAATATTACTCCCATTGCAATAATCGATGGTATATCAGAAGTAATTTGTACCAATGATTTGATAGTCCTTAATGCAAGTAGTTCTGAATTAAATCTAAATGCAGTAAATACCTACTTATGGAAAAAAAACGGCCTATTTTACGATGATGCCGAATCAATATCAGCCAGTTCGGGACTATTTACACTGACTATAGTTTCTTCTATTGCAGACGTAATTTGCTCTCATACAACAGCATTCGAAGTTCCCATTTCTCCTCTATTTAATCCTATTATTGATGGGGAGATAGATACACTTTGCTCGCAAGACTGCACGACTCTAAACGTCCAACAACAAACCGAAACTTATACATACTTATGGGAAAACGATGCTACTACAATAGACATAATTGTTTGCCCAGAGATTACGACCACTTATTCTGTTTCAGTTACAGATAATAACGGCTGCGAGCAAATAGCTAATACTACCGTCAATGTAAATCCTTTAGAAAGTTTTGATGCCCTAAATGCGCAAATTTGCATAGGAGACACCTTAGACATATCGACCTACATCGAATATAACATCATATTATCCAATCCAGAGCTTGCAGTCATCGATAACAATAGTCTGACGGGACTCAATGTTGGAACTATAGATATCATCCTTTATGATCAAGACGGATGTCTCCAACCAAATACTAACTTATTTGTGACGATTATTGAATGTATACCTAACTGTGTCTCGAAGGATACTACCATTGTAGCAGAAATATGTGAAGGGGACTCTATTTTCGGTTATATAACTACAGGAATGTATGCAGATACTTTTGCAATAGGAGAAATGTGTGACTCGATCGTATTTATTGATTTGACAATTTTATCTAGCTTTCAGGACTCTGTAGCTATCGACATATGTTTTGGAGAATCATACAATGGCATCGACGAAACATCTATGTTCAATGATACGCTCCAATCAGTAGACGGATGTGATTCTATAGTATTTATTGATTTAAAAATTTCACCTAATATTCTTGACTCTATAGCTATAGACATATGTTTTGGGGAATCGTACAACGGGGTAGACGAAACATCTACAATCATCGATACTTTTCAGTCAGTTGAAGGTTGTGATTCTATTATTTATTCATCTATTTCTGTAAAAGGTTTAATAAGCGATACTATAAATATTGATCTCTGCGATGGCGATGATTATATGGGTTTCACAATGAGTGGTAACTTTACCGATACCTTAACAGCATCTAATGGCTGTGACTCTATTTTGTTTTTGAACATTTCGATTATTCCAATAGTCAACAGTAATCTTTCTATAACCATTTGTGAAGGCGAAGAGTACGAAGGGTACACAGAGATGGGAGTATATCAGAATACAATAGTAAGCACTCTAGGCTGTGATTCTACAATCACGTTAAATCTAGAGGTTGTTGCTATTGACAAAGACACTATTGATGTAACCATATGTGAAGGCGTATCATTTTTAGGATATTCAGAACAGGGACAATATATTGATACTACCTTTTCTCAAGAAGGATGTACAGAACTTAGAATTCTGAATCTTAATGTGATTGATAGCGCATTCATTGAATTCGACACGTTAATTTGTCCTGGAGATACACTAATGGGGTCGGTAATATTTGATGAAGGTATTTATTCATTTGAAAGTGTGGGCGAACAAGGCTGTCCAGTAACGACATTCGTATCTGTATTATTCAAAGAAGAAGGTTGCTCTGTAGGAATAAATGATTTTGATAATGATGGGCAAGTAATAGTATACCCTAACCCTACAAATGGAATACTTAATATTGAGTCTGTTAATCCATTTCGATTTTGCTTATACGGGATAGATGGCTCTCAGATATTTTACGACCCTGACCTTCAAGAAAGTGCTTTATTGGATTTATCAACTTTAAAAAATGGAATTTACATTCTCAAATTAAATTCGAACAGTCTGAATGTGTATAAAAAGATCATCAAAACGAATTAGAGTGAGTATTTAGTAAGTAATAACCATGTAAAACCAATCACTTTTACTTTTCAACCAAAAAAAATTACATCTAAACCAATTTTTTAGGTCATATCAGCCACAAATAAGATTAAATGCATTTTCTTTGTGGTACATTGACAAAATAGATCAAAAGATGGCAGGAAGTAATGACTACGGAAGAAAAGGATCATGTGTAGGAAGAGGAGCGCTCTTTTTAGCATTAATCATAATCATGTTAATTTGGATTTACTACAAAAACCAAAATGGTGTTCCAGGATAGAAATCCTTGAATCCACATGAAAATAAATACAAATACTCAAAGCTTTAGCACTTGCTAGGGCTTTTTGTATTTTTGGAGAATTAAAACACATTTGTAATAAACAAGCTTTGGATAAATTAGCCCACCATATCGAAGCGCTCATTTTTGTTTCAGAACAATCAATGACGCTCAAAGAGATTAAAAATTGCCTAGACGAACAGTTCGCTACCAAAATCAAAAAGGAGGAACTACTACTTGCCATTGATCAACTAAAAGAAAAATATCAAAGTGACGATTTTGCTTTAGAAATAGTAGAGATATCAAATGGATATAGGTTTATGACCAAGGGTGCTTACTACAATACAGTAGCTACATATCTGAGACAATCAACCAAAAAGAAACTATCTAAATCGGCACTGGAGACTCTATCCATAATCGCCTATAAACAACCTGTCATAAAGAGTGAGCTAGAACAAATAAGAGGCGTAAGCTGTGATTACAGTATCCAGAAACTTCTCGAAAAAGAACTCATAGAAATAGAAGGAAGAAGTGAAGGACCAGGAAGACCATTATTATATGCTACCTCAGCAAAGTTTATGGACTACTTTGGGTTGAA